>DASPFV010000272.1:0-23609 GCA_035620975.1 Vicinamibacterales bacterium | reverse complement strand
CCTGCGGGTTCTCGCTGGCCGCGTGCTGCCACTGGAGCTGCTGCGTCCCCGGCGTCAGCAGGATGAACTTCGTGAAGTTGCGATCCAGCACCGGAAGATCGGTGATCTGCTTCGAATCGAAGTTCGTCGAAACGTCCGCGCGGTCGGTCTTCAGGAGGGGCGAGCCGCCGGTGACCTCGACCTGCTCGGTGATCGCGCCGAGCTCGAGCACGAAGTTCACCGGTACCTGCGTGTCCACGCCAATCTGGACCGACGGCACCAGAGCCGTCTTGAAACCGGCGAGCTCGGCCCTGACCTCGTACGCGCCGGGCAGCAGCCGATCCTTGACGTAGAAGCCGGACTCGTTCGAGACGACCGTGTCGACGGTCTTGCGATCGATGCTCGTGATCGTCACGGTCACGCCCGGCATCACCCCGCCGCTCATGTCCCTGACGACACCACTGATGCTGCCGTAGACCGCCTGGGCCCTCAGCGGCGCGGCTGACACTCCGGCCAGCAACACCGCACCCAGGAGCGCGAGCAGGCACGACCGAACGCGGAACAATGACGGAAGGAACTGCAGATCGCGGAGCATGAAGGCCCCCTGTCCGGTCGTGTGGCGTGACTCGAGGAGTTGAGCCCGCACACGACCCACGGAATAGGAGCGATACTAGAAAAGCACTACGCGCCGCGTCAAGCCGAAACGTGAGGTCAAAACGGCCGATCGCGCGCCAGCGAGAACGCAGACCCGAATGAGGTGTGACGGGCGAATAGATCGTATATTCGGAAGTCACGGCTCAGGCAGCCCTCGGGTCCCGCCCCGCTTGAACTGAGCAGCTGTTTCTCCTTCGACGATCCGAAGCGTCGAGCGCAGGGGCACGCCTTCCACGCGGTCGATGCGGCCCGAGGGCCAGCGCACTTCGATCTGCGCGACCGTCGCCGGGCCGAGTCCGAAATGCAGGCGCAGATCGTCGTGCGAGTAATAGCTGGCCTGGCTCAGCACGGCGCGCGCCTGCCGCCGCCCCTCCGCCGTCGCGATGACCGTGGCGCCGATGGCCGACCGGTTCGAGGCGCGGCCCTCGAGCTGCACCCGCAGCCAGGCGTTGCCGCCCCGATACTCGTTCCGCAGCAGCGACGGCGGCTCGTTCATGTTCATCACGAGCACGTCGACGTCGCCGTCGTTGTCGACGTCGCCGAACGCCGCGCCGCGGCTCGAATGCGGGGTCGACACGCCGGGCCCGCTCAGCTCCGTGACCTGCTCGAAGCGCGTGCCCGCCACGTTCCGGAAGACGATGCGCGGCCCCCGGTGCGGGTAACGCTCGAGCACCCGCTCGATTTCGGGATACACGTGGCCGGTGACGTAGAACACGTCGGCCAGACCGTCGTTGTCGAAGTCGGTCAGCGCCGTTCCCCACTGAACGTAGCGGTTCTCGACGTTCAGCCGCACGCTCGTGGCGACGTCCTCGAAGAGGCCCTTGCCGAGGTTCCGGTAGAGCGCCGGGATGTCATCGGAAAAATGCGTCTTGAGGATGTCGAGCCGGCCGTCGTTGTCGTAGTCGCCGATAGCGAGGCCCATGCCGGCCTGCGGGTTACCGTCCTCGCTGTAGGCCGCGCCGCTGCGGACGGCCACGTCGGTGAACGTGCCGTCGCGATTGTTCCGGTACAGGATCGCCGCCGTGGAGTCGGAGGCGACGTAGATGTCGCTCCAGCCATCGCCGTCGAAATCGGCCGCCGCGGCGGTCATCGAGTAACGCCCCTGGACGGCACTGATGCCGGACCGCTCCGAGACGTCGGTGAAGCGGCCGTTTCCGTCATTCCGGTACAGCAGGTTCGTGTCGGTCGGCAGCCCCTTGGGCCCGCAGTTGACCGGCACTCCCTTCCAGGTGCAGTTCGGGCCCTCGCCAGGCCCCGGCGCCGTCTCCAGGTCGAACTGCAGGTAGTTCGCCACGAAGAGATCCAGGCGGCCGTCCCGGTCGATGTCGATGAAGGTGCAACCCGACCCCCAGCGACGGCCCGAGCCCCCGACCCCGGCGTGCTCGGTGACGTCGTCGAAGCGTCCGCCGGCATTGCGGTAGAGCACGTTGCGGCCGAAAGAGGTGACGTACAGGTCGGTCCAGCCGTCATTGTCGAAATCTCCCGCGCAGACGCTGGACGCCCACCCGGTGCGCCGGAGCCCGACGCGGTCGGTCACGTCCTCGAACGTGCCGTCCCGTCGATTGCGGTACAGGCGCGTGGTGGGCGCCTCGCCTTCGAAGGTCGCTTCCCTGCGCGCGTCCGCAGCCAAGCGGGTTCCCGACAGCACGAGCGCGTCCAGCCAGCCGTCGTTGTCCACGTCGACCAGCGCCACCCCGGAGCCGTTCGTCTCGATGATGAAGCGTTTGCGATCGACGTCGCCGTAGACCGCCGGGTGCACCAGACCGGCTTCACGAGCGATGTCGGTGAAGGCGGGCCACTCGGGTGCACCGGGCGCCCGTCGTGCCATGGGTGCGAGGGTGCCAGAGGTGCGAGGGGTGCCGTTGGAACGCTCGATGCCAGAAGTCCCCAGCAGCGACAGCACCAGGCCGCCCGCCAGGAGCAGCGGTAGAGCGAATCGCGCCCCGCTCAGCACCCGGCACCTCGGCACGGCACGAGGGGCAGATCGAGGACCGCCCGGGGGCACCCCGGGCACCTGGTGCACAAACGTGCCTTCATTGGCCCTGCCGCTGCTGGAGCCGTTCCGCGATCGCGAACTCCTGCTTCGCCTCCTCCTCGCGGCCCTGTTGCTGAAGCAGCTGCGCCAGCAGGTAATGCGCCGAGCGGTTGTTCGGATCGTACTGGATGGCCCGGCGGAGCATGCCTTCGGCGGTGGCCGGCTGCCCCTTCTTCATATACACGCGGCCAAGGAGGATGTAGGGACCGCTGTAATACGGGTTGAGCCACAGGGATCGCTGCAGCGCCGTGACGGCCGGGTCCCACGCCGAGCCCCGGACGTGCGCATCGCCGATCTGGTACAGCGCCATCGCGTCCGACGGATTGATCGTCAGCTCCCGTTCGCTGTGGGCGATGGCCTCCTCGAGCCTCCCCCTGAAAAGCGCCATCTGCCCGAGCAGGTAATGCGCGCGCGGCACGCGGGGGTCCTTCTCGATCGCCTGCTTCAGCTCGGCCTCGGCGAGCGGCTCCATCTCGAGCCGGAGCATCAGTTGAGCGGCGATCACGTGAGCAGCGGCCGATCCCGGATCGACGTCGAATGTCCGCGCGAGCGATGCGCGCGCACGATCGGGCTGCCGGGTCTGAATGTAGGCCTGGCCGAGCACGTAGCCCAGCTCCAGGTTGTCGGCCCAGCCGCGGGTCTCTTCGAGCAGCGGCAAGGCGTCCGCATACCGGCCCGTCAGGTAGTAGGACAGCCCGAGGACCTGCACGATTTCCCGGCGCTCCACCGATTCGGCCGGGAACGCCGTCACGAGCGGCGCGAGCAGATCAATCGCCTGCCTGTGGTCGTCCGCGTGGTAATACGCCACGCCGAGCAGGTGGGCGACGTCCGGTCGCGTGCGGTCGAGATTCTCGAGCCGGGCTACGGCTTCGCGAGGCTTGCCCTCGGTGACGAGCGCGCGCGCAGCGGACAGCGCCGCGCCGACGGGGTCCTCCGCCGCGCCTTGCCCTGCCGCCGATCCGGCGCACAGGACCAGCATGGCAGCGAGCGTCACTCCGCCCGGGCCGACCGTCATGGATCCATGCTCCTGCCGCGGCTCCCGGCAGCCGTCAGCCGTTCGCCCGAGCCTTCCTTGAGCACGTGGTAGCGGCGAATCCCGAGACCTGTCCAGCTCTCCTCGAGGCCGTTCGGCCACCGGACCTCCAGCCGATCGATGGCGCGCAGACCACCGAGGCCGAAGAGCACGCGCAGATCGTTCTGCGAGTAGTAGCTGCCGCCGCCCCGGACCTCCTGTACCTGCACACCGCCGGCGGTGACAAGCCGCACGCGGGCACCGATGGCGCTGCGGTTCGACTGGGTGCCGACAAGGGCAACGCCGATCCAGTGCGGCTCCCCCGACTGATCCAGACGGAAGAAGTCCGGCGTGTCGTGGACGTTGTTCACGACGACGTCGAGGTCGCCGTCGTTGTCGAAGTCGCCGAACGCCGCACCGCGTCCCGCTTTCGGGATGGTCACCGGCTCCCCCAGCTGCAGCGTGACGTCGGCGAACCGGCCGTTCGCCTGATTGCGGTAGACGACCTTCCGCTGCTTGTAGCCCGCCTCGGTGCGCACGCGCTCCACTTCGGGGTAGACGTGTCCGTTCACGAGAAAGAGATCGAGCCACCCGTCGTTGTCGAGATCCAGGAATCCCACGCCCCAGCCGAGCCAGCGCGTGTTCAACCCGATGCCCGCGGCGAACGTCCGATCCTCGCAGTGACCCTTGCCCGTGTTGCTGTAGAGTGTCGACGTATCGCCGGCGAAGTTGGTCTTGAAGATGTCCATCGTGCCGTTGCGATCGTAGTCGCCGATCGCGACGCCCATGCCCGCCTGCGGCTTGCCGTCCTGGCTGTAGGCACAGCCGGCGTTGATGCCGATGTCGGTGAACGTGCCATCCGCGTTGTTCCGGTAGAGGGCGCTCGGGTTCGAATCGTTCGCCACGTACACGTCCACCCACCCGTCGTCGTCGAAGTCGAGGGTGGACACGCCGAGCGCATACGTGCCCTTCGCGCGCGACACGCCGGACTTCTCCGACACGTCCTCGAAGGTTCCATCGCCGCGGTTGCGATAGAGCAGGTTTTTCCCGCCCGGCAGCCCCGGAGGTCCACAGGCGACGGGAATCCCCTTATAGCGGCAGAGACCGGAAGACGGCACGGGGGTCGAGGCGAGATCGAGGTCGATGTAGTTGGCCACAAGCAGGTCGAGCCGGCCGTCGCGGTCGTAATCGAAGAACGCGCAGCCGGCGCCCCAGCGCGCGCGCGGCTCGGTCAACCCGGCGCGGGTGGTCGCGTCCTCGAACGTGCCGTTCCCCTTGTTGCGGAAGAGACGACTCTGCCCCCAGTAGGTGACGTAGAGATCGGCGTGGCCGTCGTTGTCGTAGTCGCCCGCGCACGCCGCCTGCCCCCAGCCGGACTGCCGGAGCCCCGCGCGCTCGGTGACGTCCTCGAAGGTGCCATCGCCCTTGTTCCGGTACAGATGGCTCGTAGGCTCCTGTCCCTTCGGGAAGCCCTCCAGCACGCTGCCGTTGACCAGGAAGACGTCGAGCCAGCCGTCGCCGTCGTAGTCGAGCGCCGCTGCCCCGCAACCGGTGGTTTCGAGGAGGTACTGATTGGTCTCCTGCCCACCGTACACGGTCCGGGCCAGGAGGCCGGCCTCGCGCGCGACGTTCACGAACCTGAACGCCAGCGTGGTCTCCGTCGGCCCCTGCCCACCTGCTGCGCCAATCACGGACATCGCCAGGGCCGCCGACAGCGACAGGAGCCGCAGGTTCAGAGCGCGCGTGTGCATGCGACGTGGGTCAGTGATTCGACGCGCCGGTTGACGGCGGACGCAGGTACGGGGCGAGCCGCTGCGCTTCCTGGAAGTGCTTCGAGGCCTCGGCACGCGCGCCAGCCTGCTCCAGCGCCAACCCGAGCTGATAATGCGCCTGCGGGTTGTCGGGCGCCAGGCGCACGGCCTCGCGGAACTGCGCGATCGCTCCCCGGCGATCGCCCGCCTTCAACTTCTCGAGTCCCACGCCGACAGCAAAGGTCGACGCCTGGGCGTCGGCCTTCAACCTGTTGAGGCGCTCCGCCTCCTGCAGGGCGCGAGCCGCCTCCGGAGCGTGGCCGAGCTGCGTCAGGAGCTGGCCCAGGCTGAGGTGCGCTTCCGGCGACGAAGGACGGACCTGGATGGCCGCACGAAACGCGGCCAGAGCCTCGGCTGGTGCACCCTGCTGCTTCAGGACCGTCCCGCGCATGTAGTGCGCGTCCGCATAGTCGGGCCGGCGTGCGATCGCCTCGCGAAACGCCTCGAGCGCCTCGTCTGCGCGGCCGGTCTGCCACAACACCACACCAAGCGTGAAAGGCGCCTCGGGGAGCTGCCGATCCAGCTCCGCAGCCCGCCTCAGCTCTGCCTCCGCGCCGGAGAAGTCGTCCTGTTGCTTGAGAGCCAGGCCGAGATTGTAGTGCGCTTCCGCACTCGCGGGGGCAAGCCGGATGGCCTCCCTGAGCGCATCGCTGGCCCCGCCCAGGTCTCCCGCGTGCATCAGCGCCGTGCCGAGGTTCAGGTGCGCGGTGGCATTGGCGGGGTCGCGCGCGACGAGCGCCCGGAAGGCGGCGGTGGCCTCGGCTGCGTCCCCTTTCTGCATCAGGGCGAGCGCGAGGCTGCTGTGCGCGTCGACCGACGACGGGTCGAGCTCCACGGCCGTACGCAGCGCGTCCACCGCGCCGTTCAGGTCGCCGATTGCCTGGAGGGCCAGGCCGAGCTGCAGGTGCGCAACAGTGACGCGGGGGCCGAGACGCGTCGCCTCGCGCAAGTGGCGGATGGCCGCGGCCAGCTCCCCCTGCTGCCGCAGGACGAGGCCCAGGTAGTACCGGGCTTCCGGATGATCCGGGCGCAGTCGCACGGCGGCTTCGAGGGGGGCCTGCGCTCCGGCGACATCCTTCGTCCACCAGCGCGTCGCGCCGAGATGGTATTGCGCATCGAAGAGCGCAGGCGCCAGGTTCACGGCCCGCTCGAACGCGGCGAGCGCGTCCGCAGTCCTGCCCTGGCGTCCGAGCACGAAGCCGAGCCGATCGTGCGCGCGGGCCATCCGGGGATCGACCTCAAGGGCGGCGCGGTACGCGGCCACGGCTTCGTCGAGCTTCTGCTCACGCTCGGCCGCCAGCCCCAGCCGGTAGTGCTCCTCCGCCTTGCGCGCGGCCGCCTGTTCCACGCCGCCGGGCAGTGCGATCGCGGCCACGAACACGAGCCAGCAGAGGGGCATGTCCCGCATTGTCCGCCACGGACCAACACAGATCAACCAGCACAGATCGACAAGCCACGGAATAACACAGACCAACACGGACGCGGATTACCACAGACCAACACGCCACGGCCTGACACAGAGGACCACTGATGGGGGACTCTGGGGCATCCCAAATCATGCTCATCCGCGCCGCGGCAACATCGGCCACGGACCAACACCGGTCAACCGGCCACGGACCAACACCGATCAACGAGCCACAGACCAACACAGAGGACCACGGATGGATGACTTGGGGCCATGCGTCGCGTGAACCTGAAACCAGCATCCGCGCGAATCCGCGGTCATCCGCGTCCTGTGAAGCTGAACCTCAGTATCCGCACGAATCCGCGTTCATCATCTGCGCCCCGCAACATCGGCCACGGACGAACACCGATCAACCGGCCACGGACCAACACAGAGGACCACGGATGGATGACTCTGGGGCCATGCGTCGCGTGAACGTGAACCCAGGATCCGCACGAATCCGCGGCCATCCGCGTCCCGTGAAGCTGAACCTCAGTATCCGCACGAATCCGCGTTCATCATCTGCGCCCCGGCAACATCGGCCACGGACGAACACCGATCAACCGGCCACGGACCAACACAGAGGACCACGGATGAATGACTCTGGGGCCGGACGCGATCGGCTTGCCGAGCACCCTCTATCTCTCTCGGGATCGCGTGCGCATTTGCACCAAGCTCTCGACCTGCTCATCGGCCACCAGCGTCACCTCTGCCGAGCGCGAGTACCTCAAGCGCGCGGCGAAGAAGTGCACGATCTCCTCGGTACCGTTCTGATACTGGACGCGGCCGAGCACGCCAGTATCGTCGCGGCGCGTCGGAGGCCGGTCATGATTGCCGCGAGTGACGATCTCGATGGCCTTTTCAAAACGTTTGTCGCTGGCCAATGCCCGTCGGGCTGGCGCGACCTGGTGAAGCGGGCCGAGCGCGAGCGCTGGTCCTGTCAGGATTTCCTCATGACGTTGGTCGCGGAGGAGATCGCCCATCGCCAGCAGAACCGGCGCGCGCGCCTCAAGCGATGCGCCCACTTTCCCCCCAACCTGAACTCGAATCCGAGCGAATCTGCGATCACCCGCCCCCGTAAAACCTGAACAGAATCCGCGTGAGTCAGCGTTCATCCGCGTCCTGTAGACCCGAACCCTCGATATCCACGTGAATCAGCGTTCATCCGCGTCCCTTCGACCCGAACCCCGATATCCGCGTGAATCAGCGTTCATCCGCGATCCAGCAGGGCTACCGTGTCATCTATCGCGAGGCCCACACGCCGCTCGAGGAACTCGCCGACGCGACACTCGCCGGCACTCGCAAGGCGTACTTCACTGAGCTCACCACGGTGCGGTGCTGATCATCGATGACCTCGGAATGTGCGCAAGCTCGCGCTCACGGCCGCCGAAGATCTCCCCGAGCTGATCATGCGGCGCTGCGAACGTGTGTCGACGCTCCTGACCTCCAATCGACCAGTGAACGATTGCTCGGGGATGCCGCCGCGTTGACGGCCCTGCTGGATCGCTTGCTGCATCACGCGCAGGTGCTGACGTGTGGCCTCGCAGCTGGCGCACGAAGCTGCACGGCGATTTGCCACCAGGGGAGGGCGTGAGATAAACCTGCAGCACGAAGCGGACGGCGGTGTGCCTCGTCGCCGTCCTAAGGGAGTCGCAATGATGAACGACATCACGGTGAGTCAGGAACAGGCCGGGGAAATCTTCAAGGCCCTCAACGGTATTGGCGAGCTGCTGACGCGTCTACCGTCCAAGCCGGAAGATGCACCTGTGAAGTACGCCATCATGTCGAATCTGAGCGTGATTCAGATGACTCTGGCGGGGATGCCGCGGGCCAGCTCAAACTAGCCTGCGACCCAAAACCTTGGTCTGTCTCCCTCCGCAACTCGGGCAATGGCCGGTTTCGAACTGTCAACACATGGCCGGGTTTGAAGTGTCCACCGAGGTTCCCCACAACCTGAACTCGAATCCGCGCGAATCTGCGATCACCCGCCCCGTGAAATCAGAACTAGAATCCGCGCCATCCGCGTCCGTAGACCCGAACCCCGAAGTCCGTGTGAATCAGCGTTCAGCCGCGTCCCGCGGAAAAGATCTGGAGGAATCGATTCTCGTTCGGAAAGAAAGCGGGACCGCGTGCTCGGGCGGTCTGGGAGACGGTCGGGCCCGTACTGGTTGACTCTCCGAGCGGCGTCTCCACCGCGAATTCCGCGTTCGTCCGCGCCCCCACCACTGAGCCAACACAGCGGACCGGACGGATGACTCTGGGCCAATCCCAAACCGTGCAGCCGACAGCGAGTGAGGGGAGAATCCGAACTGCGAGGCTGGAGACCGCAATCTACCGCCCGGCAACACCCCGCGATTCAAGGCGTCTAATCGGCCACGCAAGGCAAGTCAATGACCGACGTCCTGAACGGCCAGATTGTTCCGGCCCTGTCGCAATGGCAGGGCGCACTCGGAATCGTCGTCGCCATCTCACTCGCGGGTGTCCTTCGGCTGTTGCGCCGAGCGGTCGGGTCAGCAACATGGCGTTCGCCCACTACCCGCGGCTGCTCGCATTGGCTCCGCCAAGCGGATCTGAACCCAGAATCCGCGCAATCCCTGTCACCCGCGCACCGCAGACAGAATCCGCGTGAATCAGCGTCCATCCGCGTCCCGTGGACCTGAACCCCGACAATCCGCGTGTCTCGGCGCCACGGCGGTTCGGGACCGCTATTTCAGCCGACCGTGATTGCGGAGCGCGGCGATCAGGCGGTCGTGAGGCAGCGCGTGAATGCGCAGGCCATCCGCGCCGGTCATCGTGTCGGCCGCGAGCATCGCGTTGAGGATCGCTTCCTCCGTCGCCTGCGCTGTGGCATAAAAGAGCGCGTTCATCCGCGCGTTCGGCAGCATCTCGAGCCGCGCGAGAGCGTCGGCGCCGGACGTGCGGGGGTTGGCCGTCGAGAAGGCCACGAAGATGTCGCCGGATCCGTTGCCGGCAAACCCGCCAGTACGGCCGAGGCCGACCGAGACGCGCCTGGCGATCCGTTTGAGCTGGTGCGGCAACAGCGGCGCATCGGTCGCCACGACCACGATGATCGAGCCGAGGTCGGCTTCGCCGCCCGCTGGCGGCTGTCCCGCCGCACCACAGCGTGGCAGGTCCGGGCGGACCTGCGGATCCTGGATCGTCGTGCAGGGGCCGAGGTCGGTGATTTCCTCCCCCACGGGCACGCCGGCCACACGAAGATCCTGGCGCGCACCGAAATTGCACTGCACGAGCACTCCCACGCTGTAGCCGCCGGCGCCCTGCGGCAGGACGCGCGAGGCGGTGCCGATCCCGGCCTTGAAGCCGAGACAGCGCATGCCGGTGCCGCCGCCGACGTTGCCTTCCGCGACGCGTCCGCCAGTCGCGCCGTCCAGCGCGGAAACCACGTGGGAGGGCTTCACGTGGAATCCATTGATGTCGTTGAGGCCCCCGTCGTAGGTCTCGGCGACCACTGGCAGCCCCCAGGGCTGGAGCCCCGGCCGCGTGACCTGCCAGGCGAGGATGGCATCGCGCACGACACCAACGCTGTGAGTGTTCGTAATCGCGATCGGCCCCTCGAGAATCCCGCCTTCCTCCAGCCACGTGGTCCCGGTCATCTCGCCGTTGCCGTTGAGCGTGAACCAGGCGCCGAATACGGGATCGGGATTGGATCTGCCTCGCGGATGAACGACGGTGACGCCCGTCCGGACGGGCCCCTTGCCGACGACGAGCCGGCCCTCGCCTTCGATGATCGTCGTGTGCCCGACCTCGACGCCCGCGACATCGGTGATCGCGTCGAGCGGGCCGGGCGTGCCGCCGATGAGAGGGCTGATCCCGAGTTCTCGCGCACGCGGTCGACCCGTCTGCCGGGCCTCGATGTCCGATGAGCCGTCGCCGAGGAGGATCAGCCCGGCGAGCGCCAGCGAAATGGCCGTCCGGTGGCGCCAGAGCACTGCGCTACCGCTGCCTCGCTGCGCGGCCGGCGGCGTCCGGGGCCTCACCGGGGGGATCGGCCACCGCTTCGGCCATGCGCTGCCGATAGACCTGCCTTGCATGCTCGTACGCCGCCCGCGCGTCCGCCAGTTCGCCGGGCCGGATGCGCGGCGCCTTCTGGCTCCAGCACTGGTTCACGGCATTGAGACACCACTCGGCGCTCCTGCGCGAGGCGCGTATCGGCTGATCGCCGACCAGCGCGAACACCGGGTTCGTGTGCGACGAGGGAAAGATGCGGACGGCAAGCCAGCTGCTGCGCTCGATTGGAACATCGAACGTCAGCGTCCGCAGCGTGCCGTCGGCCACCAGGTTCTGCGTCGCCACGGCCGAGCCATTGACGACGATCTCGACAGGCACCTCGCGGCTGTTGCCAATCCGGGCCCGCTCCAGATCCCAGTAGGGGGTCTCGTCGTACGGTTTCCGGCGGACCGCCTCGTTCGGCACCTCGTCGAGGCGCGCCGCGGCCCGGACCGTCACCTTGACCCGTCGCGGACCATCGAGCCGGACCTCGCTCGCGCCGGTGCCCGCCTCCATCCCATCCACCGTGAAATCGAACAGGTGGCTCCGGCCGTCCGCGACGTAGCTGCGCCCGGCGGCGACGGCGTCGATGAACCCCCGATACGTCAGGGGCCCGGCGAGCTTCGCGTACGAACGGGCGATGCCGACCCGATCGTCGGTGATGCACGGGAAATCGGTCTCTCCGCTGATGCGCGTGCGGAAGCCGGCGTTGAGCGTGTGGTACCAGATGTTCAGCTCCCAGATCGACGGCGTGTCGCCGGCGGAAATGAAGTCCACTGTCCCGGGGTGCGTCACGTCGACGATGTACTCGTTGGCGCCGATGCCGTCGAAGCCGGGGAGATCGTAATTGGGGAGGTCCCGGCTCTTCACCTCCAGGCCCCAGCCGGAGTGCGCGAAGCCCACGACGGCGCCCTGTGCCTTCGCCCATCGCAGGATAGGCAGCGTCCAGCTCGGCCAGTCTTCGAGCCGCTTCGTCCCCGGGTAGTCCTGATCCTCGAGCCCGAGCAGCACCAGGTGGCCGGCATGGCTCGAGGGGAACCCGGAGATCTCGATGTCGTAGCGCATCAGGCGCGTCGAGGTCGAGAGCGGGTGGTCCCGCCCGGTGAAGAACTGTTTCTGATGGTAGTAGGAGGGCCCCCAGATCAGCACGGACGCCAGGTTGAGCGCCTCGCCTGCGATCTGCGGCCACATCTGTTCCGGCGTGACGCCCTCGGTCGGGTTCTCGTAGTGCGAGCAGCCGGCCGAGTGGATGTGGTGATCGCCGGAATACCAGCCGTCCTGCGACGGATCGATCCAGCGCTGGAGTCGGAACTCGAGCTCCGTCGGCCCCGATACCGCGAACGCGCGGGACTGCTCGAGGTATTCGGGGCCTCGCGACGCCGTGATCGAGAAGTCGCCCGGCGGAAGCTGCAGGACCTCGCCATCCGACCGGTAGACCTGTGGCTGGAAAAAGAAGTCGGGCGCGAGGCGCTTGGAGATGTTCGGGTACACGCGCTGCATCCCGTCGCGCACGAGAAACGCGGCCGTCGTCGGCGCCCCGTGCTCGTCGAACACCCTGATGCGGACCGGGTGAGCCGGCTTCGCCGTGAACAGGACCTCGATGTCGTTCCGGAACCCGACGTCCTGCGATCCCTGCCCGACGCTGAAGCCCAGGATCGCCGAACGCTGCCCGGCGTCGCGGCTGTAGATCTGCAGGATCACGTACTCGACCCCGAGGCCCGACAGCCGCGGCCGCATGGGCGGCCCGGAGAAGATCGCGATCTCGGCCCACCGGTCCCGGACGTCCGCCTGGGTCAGCTCCTGGCGCACCTCGGGTGTGTTGCGCGAGGGAACGTATACGCGGCCGTGGTTGGGGCTCGCGACAGTGATCGGCGCGGTGACGCCCCCCTCGTTGAGCACCTTGACGAGGAAGAGGCGCGTCCCGCCCTGAACGAGATCGGGTGTCGCCGTGCCCTGCTCGACGCGCACGCGGCTCTCGGGGTTGATGTGCACCCTGGCCAGCACGTGCCGATCGAGGACCTGCTGGATGCGCGTCACCCCGGCCGCTTCATCGGAGGAGGCCACCGCCTCGTTGATGGCCTCGTGGTCGGCCCGGGAAAGAGGCTGCCCCAGGTAGCGCAGCCCGGTCTCGAGGCGCCGCACCTGCTGGGCGAGCGGCTGGAGCGGCACGCCCGGTGGCGGATGGGCCGGTTCCTGCGCCCTCAGCGCGAGGACCAGTTGGAAACCCGACACCGCGACGACTGCGGCAAGGCACCGGCGGCTCGACATGAGGGCCTCCAGGAAGCTGATTTCGCGGTGCGACCCGGCGCCTACTTGGCGGCGAAGCAGTAGAAGAGCCCGTCGCCGCCGGTCCCGCGCAGGTTCTCCTGGCTGCAGCCTTTCGAGCCGTGCGCGGAGTTCCACGAGGTCGGATTGGCTCCGCCGCCGGTGCGGTCGTGATGTCCCACGAGCGCGCTGCCCTCGGCGTTCGACGTCCAGTTGCGGCAGGTCCCGTCCTCCACGCCCGTCGGAGCAGTCCCGTCCTCCTGCGAACCCGTGAGGATGTCGTGGCGGTTCGGCGTATCCCCGCGGCCGCTCACGACCTCGCCCTTCTCGGTCAGCGAGTTCTCCTTGCTGAGGTCGTTCTTGTCGCTGTGCAGGTGCGCGACATTGTCGGCCACCTTGACACCCTTGGCGTTGTACCAGGGACCGTTGCCGATCCGATCCTTCGCGTTGACGACCTTGCCACCGCCCTGCGCCGTCGTGCTCAGGTACGCCCGCCAGGTCCGGTTGCCGGCGCCCACCGCCGCCGCGAGCGTCTGACAGTGTTTGTCGGCGCCTTCCAGACCGCCGAGATTCGCACCGTTTCCAGGGCCGGCGCTCGTGATGAAGAAGCCCAGCGTCGGCTTGTCCTGCGCATACGGCGCCACCAGCGTGATGGTCATCGCGATGACCACGCCACCGAATCGAAGTAGTCGCATATCGCCTCTCTCCTCGTTGCTGTCAGCTTTCCAGGTTCAGGGTTCAAGGTTCCGGGTTCCGGGTTCATCAGAACTGCGGGATCAGGATCTTCTCCCCCCCTTTGAGCGCCGACTGATGTGCGCAGATGCCCACCATCGTCCAGTTCACCGACGTCGCAGCGTCCGGCATGGCCGGCTGCTCGCCGAGGCAGGCCAGGAGGAAGTTGTGGGCCAGGTGCGGATGCGAGCCGCCGTGGCCGCCGCCCTGGAGAAAGGAGAGGTGCTCGGCGTCCTGGATCGCTGCGGGCTGGGTGAACGCGCGGATCGGCTCCGGAAGCAGGTGCGCGTAGTCGGGCACCTTCACACGCGTCGGGATCTCCGACTCGGTGAGCGGCGCCTCGGCCGTGCTCTTCGTGTGGATGACCGGATCCTCGCCGTCGACCTGCTGCCACTCGAAGGACTTCCGCGAGCCGTAGGCGTCGAAGCTCTCGCGATACTGGCGCGCCGTGTTGAAGAGGCTTCGTGTCACCTCCGCACACACGTCCGAATCGCGCAGCTTGAACGTGGCCGTCTCGATGGCGAAGGGGCTGCCGTACTTCGGGATCAGCGACTCGTCGATGCGCCCCGACCCGTGGCACACGACGTGCTCCGCCAGCCTGCCCAGGAGCGCCAGGCACGGGCTGACGCAGTGCGTCGCGTAGTGCATGGGTGGGAAGCCTTCCCAGTAGCCCGGCCAGCCCTCCATATCCTGCTGGTGGCTGCCCCGCAGGAACTGGATGCGGCCCAGCTCCCCCCTGTCGTACAGCTCCTTCACGAACAGGTACTCGCGGCTGTACACGACGGTCTCCATCATCATGTACACCTTCCCGCTGCGCCGCTGGCTCTCGACGATCTCGCGGCACTCGTCGATGGTCGTGGCCGCCGGAACGGTGCTGGCGACGTGTTTGCCCGCCCGCAGCGCGGCGATCGACTGCGGTGCGTGATCCGCAATCGGCGAGTTGATGTGCACGGCATCGACGTGCGGATCCTTCAGCAGATCCTCGAAGCTGGTATACCGCGCCCGCACGCCGAACCGCTCGCCGCAGGCGTCGAGCTCCTGCCTGTCCCGCCGGCAGATCGCGTACATCTCCGCATTGGGGTGGCGCTGGTAGATGGGAATGAACTCCGCCCCGAACCCCAGGCCCACGATGGCGACACGGATCTTCTTCTCTGACGGCATGTTCCTCTTCTCAGCCTCGTTTCGGCGTCGCTCAGCGTCCTACCGCCCAGAAGATGGCATTGCGCAGCAGCTTCTGGAATGACGGGTGGCTCCAGGCTCGCTCGTCGTGCCCGTACGCGGTGTAGAACACGCGCCCCTTCCCGTGCGTGCGCACCCAGCTCCACGCCTCGCGCCCGGCCGCGTCGACCCGTTCCATGAGGATGGTGCGATCCGGGTTGTGCTTCGTGTGCACGTATGTTTCGTCCCAGACCTGGAACGGCTGGATGCCGTTCAGCACGGGGTGATCCGGCTTCACGATCTCGGCCGTGAACTCGCCGGTGCCGTGCCGCTCGAACTGGGCGCCGACGAGCGCGATGTATGCCGGCGAGTTCCGGAAACAGAACGAGGCCGAGTGGACCGGCAGGAATCCCTTGCCGCCCGCCACGAAGTCGAGCAGCGCGGCTTCCTGCTCCGGAGCGATGCTGTCGTGGTTCGCGTAGATCAGCAGCGCGTCGTACTTTTCGAGCGTTGCCGGGTTCAGGTCGGCTACCCGTGTCGTGTAAGCCAGGCTGATTCCGTCCGGCTCGAGCGCGGCCTCGAGCATCGGCGCATACCGGCCGGAGTCGTGGTGCCGGCTGTCGTGCCCGAGAAACAGCACTTCCACGGGCTCCTGCCGGAGCGCCGGGTACGGAGCCGTGCAGGCGACGATCGACACGACAATCAGAGCTGAGCGCATTCTCGGTTTCTTTGGCGGCCTCACCTCGGCATGGCCAGGGCGACCCTCGCGCAATTCCTGCTCATGCGCCGCCTCGCCCCCCGCGACCCTGGCGCACGATCACGTTCAGGATGCCGTTCATGATCCGCCAGTGCGCCGGGAACGTGCAGACGTAAGGGTACTGGCCCGGCTCGGCCGGGGCCCTGAACTGCACGGTCACCGTCTCACCGGGATTCACCAGCCGCGTGGATGCCAGCACCTGCGCCATGTCGGGCACGTACTGGCGGGCGAGACCGTCCGGCGTTGCCGACAGCCGGTCGGCGGCGGCGCCGATGCTCTCGAGCGACCCCGGCGCCCCGAGCAGGAAGTTGTGCTGCATCTCGTCGGTATTCGTGAACACGAGCTCCACGAGCTGCCCGGCGCCGACCGTCAGCTCGTTCTGGTCGAACTTGAGCTGCCCGGGAATGACACCGAGGCGGATCACGACGTCGGGGGCGGGCGCCGCCACGGGCGGCAGCGCCTCCCCGCTATCCCTGCCCCCGCCGGCCACGTAGGCCACGTGCGCCGCGAGCTCGCCCGGCCGTGAGTACAGCGCGCCGGCGTTCGTCTGGCGCTCGACGCGGAACTTCCAGGGACCCGCCAGGGGAAGGCGCGTGCTCCCCACTTCCAGGAACATCGCGTCGGGCGTCCCGAGGAAGCCGCCGTCGTTGCGGTTGTTCTGGATGCGGACCGTCAGAGTGTTCTCGCCGGTCCGCAGTGTCCCCTGGGGAAGCGCGTAGGTGGGCGGCATGTTCCCCCGGCCGCCGCCCCGCTGCCCGGCGTTCGGCGGGCCACCGCTCCGGCCGCCAGCCGGCAGGCTGACGGACATCCCGTTCACCCAGACCTCGGCAAAGTTGCTGATGCGTCCGAGCGACAGCTCTCCCGCGGCAGCCGCAGCCACGTTCACCGTCCGGCTGAACCAGACGACCCCGTCGAAATCAGGCAGACCACGAGATTCCCAGTTTCCCGGGACGTCCATGTCCCTCCAGGCGGCGGCGTCAGCCGCAGCCGGCATCCGCCAGTCCGGCTTCAGCGTCCCGATCCGCAGGGCCACGGGCAGTTCGCGCACGGGGAGTGCCGACGGATCGCCTCGATAGGTCGTCAGGAAGCTGTCCCTGTGCCGGGTGGCCGCGATGTAGAACGCGCGGCTCAGCCAGCGATCCTCGTAGTTCTCTGCCTTGCGGCTCTCGGCGTACACCGCGCGGCCGATCTCGGGGGAGGCTGGCATGTCGGCGATCACGAGCGCCGCGGCGAGCCGGGTGTGGAGGTCGGGATCGGCCAGCAGCCCGGCGCTCACGATCGCGCTCGCCGCCTGCGGTGTACGCGGCAGCACCATCGCGGCGGCCTTCCTCACGCCCGCGGCCGGGTGCTTCAGCGCGTCCAACGCCGCGCGGCCCGCCTCGCTGGTCACTGTCTGGAGCTCACCGAGGCCATGCAGGGTCCACAGCGCATGGAACGCCCCGCCGTTCGTGCGAATGGCGTCGACGCTGGTGTCGCGCACCAGCGCCAGGAGCTGCGGCACGACGTCCCTCTGCCCGCGTTCGACCAGCAGCCGCTGCCCGTGCATCCTCCAGAACATGTTGTCGGCGCCCAGCGCCGCCACCAGTCCGGCGGGATCCTCGATCGACAGCGATCGCGGCTTCCAGGCGGGGGCGCGCTTGTACGCGATGCGATAGATGCGCCCGCGCTGCCGATCCCGCAGCGAGGTCTCGTAGGCGTTGCCACGGCCGTTGCTGTAGCCCGGCGGCGTGGGATTGTGCTGCGTGATGAAGTTGTACCAGTCGGACACCCACACCGCGCCGTCGGGCCCGACCTGCGCGTGGACGGGCGCGACCCATTCGTCGGCACCGGCCATGAGATTCCAGCCGTCGCGCGTCACGAAGCCGGCGCCCTGCTTTTCGACGATGCCCTGCCCCACGAGATGCGCCGTGGGCTCGGTGATGAACGCGATGCGGTTCCAGTACTCCTGCGGGAACGCGCGGGCGGTGTACAGATGATGCCCGGCCGCGGCGGTGTAGCCCCCGTGCACGTCCACCTGGCGGATGTAGGGGGTCAGATGGTGTGCCCTGTAGAACTGGGCCGCGCTCTGGTATCCGGGCCCGCTCGCCCGCGCGCCGGTGGTCGAGGTCGGCAGGCCTTCGATGCCTTCGAAGTAGCGGTTCGGGATGGCCATGTAAAAGCTCGGGTCGTTGTTGGCGGTCGATCCGAAGACGTCGAAGGTCTCCGAGAAACCGAGGCCCCACGTGTTGTTCGTGGAGTTCGTCATCACCTCGAAGGTGCTGCCGTCGGGCTTGAACCGGAACACGCCCTGGATGAACTGGATCCGCTTGCCGGCGATTTCGGCGTCGAAGCCCGAGTAGCCCACGACGCCCCAGATCTGATTGTCCGGCCCGTACATCAGGTTCGAGGGGCCGGCGTGCGTGTCGCGCGTGCCCCAGCCGGTGTTGAGCACGCGGCGGACGTCCGCCTTGTCGTCTCCGTCGGTGTCCTTGAGGAAGAGGACATGAGGGGCCTGCGACACGATCACCCCTCCGTTGGCGAACGTCAGGCTCGTCGGGATGTTGAGGTGCTCGGCGAAGACCGTGAACTTGTCGGCGCGACCGTCGCCGTCGGTGTCCTCCAGGATCCGGATTCGATCGTCTCCGGGCTGGCCGTCCAGGATCTTGTTCGGATAATCGACGGTCTCGAGGAGCCACAGCCGCCCGCGCTCGTCGAACGAGAACGAGATCGGCTTGACGATGTCGGGCTCGCTCGCGAAGAGCTCGAGCGTGAAGTCGGCGGGGGTCTGGATGAACCGCATCGACTCCTCAGGCGTGAGCGGGAGCTGATACTCGGGCGCCGGCGTGCGGTTCTCGTAATTCGGTACGTTGAAGCCCTCCACGTAGGACAGAGGCGCCATCTTCAGCGCCTCCCAGCACTCTCTCGCCGTGTCGTCCACGACCCAGCGGATGGCGTTGTCAATCAGCCGGTGGAACCCGGGATTCCCCCACGTGCGCTGATCGTGTCCATACGCCGTGTAGAGGACGCGGCCCTTGCCCTGCGTCCGGACCCAGGTGTAGGGCTCGCGCGCGGCGCCGTCGACGCGCTCCATCAGCACCGTGCGATCGACCGCGTTGTGCTTCGTGTGAACGTAGGTCTCGTCCCACGTCGAGAACGGCTGCAGCCCGTCCATCACCGGGTGAGCAGGCGCGACGATCTCGGCTGTGAACTCTCCTTCCCCGTGCTTCAGGAACTGGCCTCCCACCATCGAGATGTACCGCTCCGACGAGCGGAACATGTCGGACGCCGAGTGCACGGCGACCAGGCCCTTGCCGCCTTCGACGAACGCGAGCAGCGTCTGCTCCTGCGCCGGCGTCAGCGCCTGGTGGTTGCCGTAGATCATCAGCGCGTCGTATTCGTGCAGCCGCTCGGGCAGGAACGCGGCCTCCGGAGTGGCCACGTGCGTCAGCTGAATCCCGCGACGGGCCAGCGGGGCCGCGAGCGGCGAGTACACGGCGGCCGACGAATGCGGGCGTTCCTGCTCGTGCCCCAGAAGGAGCACCCGGATGGGCCTCGCCCCGGACGCCGACGCCTCCCGGCGCGAGGCGCTTCCCGGTGCAGGCGGCTGCCCGGCGGAAAACGCCGTGCCCGCGGCCACGAGGACCACGGCACACCAGGCCAGAGCTGATTTCGAAGGATGGACGCGCATTCCGGCAGACCTCACAGTTGCAGCGCTGCCCCGGGGCCAGCTGTGCAGCCGGCAGGGGTTTTGGAGCGGGACTCTATCACGTTCCCCGCGGCGGCCCGAACCGCGCTGGCGAATTCGTAATCGCACCGACGAGAGTGTCGCGGGAAAACGCAGAGGTAGCGCGGCAACGACGCCGGTTCCGGCCGTATCTCCTGGGGATTCAGGCTATCCCTGGCGGCATGCTCGTTGCGCGTGCGGTGTGGCGGACCCATCCCCAAGGAGCAAGACACCCGTGCGCAATCGCCTCATCACCGTCCTCGCCGCGCTGATCGGCGGTATCGAGACTCTGTCGTTCGTGGTCATCATCTGCGGGCGCTAGTCAGGTCGCCCCGCCCTCGCGCGACCGTCGAACCGGCCTGAGGGACCCGCGGCCCTACCCTGCCGGCACCATCCACGGGAACACGTATGCCTGCAGCATGACGATGATCCCCATGATGGCGGCGAGCGCCACGCTGTGCCAGAACACGAACCGCAGGATCCGCCCTTCCTGGCCGTGCTGGTTCGTCGCTGCCGTGGCGACGACGATGCTCTGCGCGTCGATCATCTTTCCCATCACGCCGCCGGTCGAATTGGCCGTGGTGATGAGCACCGGGTTGAGCCCGAGCTGCTCCGCGGTGATCTTCTGGAGGCTGCCGAACAGCACGTTCGAGCTGGTGTCCGACCCCGTCAGCGCCACGCCCAGCCACCCCAGCATCGCTGCGAAGAACGGGTAGAGAACGCCCGTCTTCGTGAACGCCAGGCCGAGCGTGGCGTCGGTTCCGCCATATCTGGTGACGAACCCCAGCGACAGCATGAAGCCGATCGTCAAAAGCGGCCAGCGCATGCGGTGCAGGGTCGCAACGGCCACCTGGAGCACCTGCACGGCCGGAATCCTCAGGAAGAGCGCGGTCGTGAGCGCGGCCAGGAGAATGGCGGTGCCCGTGGCGGAGAGCCAGTTGAAGGTGAACCGTGCGGCCTCGGCGTGCCGCGCCTTGTAGGCCGGATCCTGCAGGCGGGCTGCATCCACCCGCTCCGGCACCACCGGGTGCTCGCGGTAGATCATCCGGTGCAGCGCGGGCACATCCAGCGCAGGTGAGAGCACGGGGTGCGGCCCGGGCGGAGTCCCCTTCGACCAGTATGCCGCGGCCGCGGCGGGTCCGCCGTTCAGGAATGCCTTGATCGGACCGGCGCCCCACGCCGTCACGAACACGGAGAGGAAGATCCAGGGCATCCAGGCGCGCAGGACGACGGCGCGCGCGAGGGGGGCGTCGTGCACCGCCGTGACCAGACCCGCGATGCGGCCGGGGTCCGCCTCGGCGGGCCCGGACGCGCGCGCGAAGTCCCAGCTCTCCCGCGGCCGCCACCACGTGCAGAAGACCGCCAGGCACCCGAGCGACACGAGACCGCCGACGATGTCGACCAGCTCGGGACCGACGAAGTTGCTCCAGAGAAACTGGACGACGGCAAAGGATCCGCCGCACACGGCGACGGCTGGCCACGCCCCTCGCAGCCCGCGCCACCCGCTCATCGTCACCACGAGCCAGGCAGGCACGATGACCGACACGATCGGCAACTGCCGGCCGGCCATCGCGCCCAGCACGTCGGGCGAGATGCCGGTGACCGCGCCGAGCGTCAGAATCGGCGTCCCGATCGCGCCGTACGCCACTGGCGAGGTGTTGGCGATGAGCGACAGGCCTGCCGCGTAGAGCGGCGTGAACCCGAGCCCCATCAGCAGCGCCGCGGTGATCGCCACCGGCGTGCCGAAGCCCGCGGCCCCCTCGATGAAGGCGCCGAACGAGAACGCGATGAGCAGCGCCTGGATGCGGCGGTCCGCCGAGAGCCGCGCGACCGAGGTCTTGACGATCTCGAACTGGCCCGTGGTGACCGTGAGGTTGTAGAGAAAGACCGCGTTGAGGATGATCCATCCAATCGGGAAGAGGCCGTAGGCCGCTCCGTACAGGGCAGTGGCGGCCGCCGTGCCGACGGGCATCCCGTAGAGGCCGATCGACACCAGCAGCGCCGCCGTGAGCCCGGCAAGAGCGGCCCAGTGCGCCTTCCATTCGAGCACCGCGAGGGCCACGAGCAGCAGGACGATGGGAAACGCCGCGGCGAGCGTGCTCACCCACGCGTTGCCGGCAGGGTCGTAGACCTGAATCCACTCCATAAGTCGCACTGGTGTCGGGAACGAACCGGTGTGGCAGGGGGAGGAAGTATGAGTGCGGCCGTCGCGGCAGTCAAGTGAAGTAGACTGCTGCGCCGGAGGCGCGACCGGTGTCCGCCGCGCGCCGAAAGGAACGACCCGATGCGCATGAAGGCTTTCGTTCTCCTGCTTCCGCTGGCGTGCGTCGCCGCCGCCGCACAGCAGCCGTTCCAGGCGCCCCAGCCCACCTGCCCGGAGATGGCCACCGCGCTCACGGCCCTCATGAACAACGACGCACGCCTGAGGGACTGGGCGAACCTGGGACGGTATCGGAACGACAATCGGACCCTGCCGGCTCCCCGGGTCGGCGAGTCGCGCGTGGTCTTCATGGGAGACTCGATCACGGATGCGTGGCCCCAGCCCCGGTTCGGCACCTACTTCGTCGGGAAGCCGTACGTCGGCCGCGGGATCAGCGGTCAGACGACCCCCCAGATGCTCATCCGCTTCCGTCCCGACGTGATCGATCTGAGGCCCAGAGTCGTCGTGATTCTCGCGGGGACGAACGACATCGCCGGCAACACCGGCCCGATGACGAACGAAGAAATCCAGGGCAACCTCACGTCGATGGCCGAGCTGGCCAGGGCGAACGGGATCCGGGTGGTGCTGGCCAGCATCCTGCCCGTCAGCGCGTACCACACCCCGCCCAACGGCGTGCCGCAGACGACCCGCCGGCCGATGGAACGCATCCGGGCGATCAACGGCTGGATGGCCAAGTTCGCCGCCGCGGAAAAGCACGGCTACCTGGACTACTTCTCGGCCATGATCGACCAGTCC
The DNA here is from genome assembly GCA_035620975.1 of Vicinamibacterales bacterium. Taxonomy (GTDB): domain Bacteria; phylum Acidobacteriota; class Vicinamibacteria; order Vicinamibacterales; family 2-12-FULL-66-21; genus DASPFV01. The sequence continues at coordinate 1,095 of DASPFV010000272.1, read as the reverse complement.
GGCCTGCTCCGGGAGGAGCTCAGCAACGACGATCTCCACCCGAACGAGAAGGGCTACGCGGTGATGGCACCGCTGGCGGACGCGGCGATCGCCCGGGCGCTGCGCTGATCCCCGGGCGCGCGCGCAGGTCGGATGCGAATCCGCACCATGCCGTCCCGCAACGACGCTCGGGACAGCCGGGTCCCACAGATTTCACCCGCGCCGGCGAGTTTTGTAAGGCCTGTCCCCGCGCCACGTGCGACGCGCGCGAAGATCCCGTGTCCCGCGCAAGGCACGAAGCTGGCATCCGGGGTCCGGCCATGAGCTGGTTCCGGGTGTCCGGCGAGCGATTCCGCTACCGGGGCCGCATCACCAGGGAGCCCTTCCTGGCATGGACGCGGAGCGACGACGGCGCGGCCGCGGTCACCTCCGTGGCCAGCACGCTCCGCATTCCGATCTGCACGCAGGCGCGCGCCAGGCGCCGCATGTGGCTCTCGCTCGATCGTGCCGCCCGATCGCACTCGCTGCGCGCGGTGCTCCAGACCGAGGCCGACCGGTTCATGGACACCATGGCGAGCCTGTCCTACGCGGCCTCGCTGCCACGCGCGCACGTCGCGCTGCGCCGGCTCGTGGTCGTGCCGCGGACGATGATCCTCGGGCGGGCCAGGCCCGCACTCTACGACCGGCTGCGGCTCGCCAACGGGCTCTCCGGCGTCGACGACCTGGTACGCCTCTTCTTCTACGAGCGGCTGCTGACCGAGATGAACCGCGGCTTCGAGCGCGCGACCCCGACCCCGCAGTCGCCGGTGCGCACGCACACCGAGTGGGCCTGCGTGGGTCTGGACACGAAATACGTCTGGGTCGATCCGCTCTGGTCGGGCGAGGACTGGATGGGCCACGTCTTCATGTACGAGTTCCCGCCGCGCGGTCTGTCGCGCCGGGACCGGCGGGAACTGGAAGAAGCCCTCGAGAAGCTGCGAGGGCACCTCGAGGGGATCTCCCGCATCCAGCGCGAAGGGGTCGTGCGCAGCGCGGTCGAAAGCTTCAGGATGGCCGGGTAACGCCGGCCACAACACTCCCTGCCAGAGCGACGAACTGCTGACTACTGCTCGGGGT
>DASPFV010000271.1:0-5013 GCA_035620975.1 Vicinamibacterales bacterium | reverse complement strand
GATCGGCGACTTCCGATCACGACAGAAGTGGGCGGCGAGGGTGGCAGCTACGCGGATGCGACGCTCCGGCAGGCGACGTTCGACGGCGACACGCCGCGGCTCGACCATCGCGCCAGCTCGACGTCGCAATCGCCGCCAGCGAGCGAGGGTGGGTCCGCGGCCGACATCATAGAGGGCGGACCCCATCTCGTCCGTCATGCCAGCGATCCGCCGCAGGCGCAGTCCGCTCGGGAGTCGCGTCGCACTGGCCGCTGGACGTGGCAGCGGAAGCTGATCGCTGGCTTCGCCGGGGCGCTGGCGGTCGGGCTCGTGCGAAGGTTCCGGGCGTGACGCTGATCGACGGCTCGCCGTCCCGGTCAGCTGGAGACGGCCGAGGCCGGTGGCTCGCCCTCCGTCGACGGCAGGGTGACGTACACCGTGGTTCCGTGGCCCGGTGACGTCTCGATCTCGAGGGCCCCCCCGATGAGGGCGGCGCGTTCCCGCATGCCGAGCAGGCCGACTTCCGTGTCGCCGCGGGCAGGTCTGTGGCGGTGGTCGAACCCGATGCCGTTGTCCTCGATGACGAGGACCGTGCGGTTGCCGCGGCGCTCCAGCAGCACGCCGACATGCTTGGCCTGTGCGTGCTTGTGGATGTTGTTGAGGGCTTCCTGGGTGATCCGGTAGAGGTTGGTTTCGACTTCGAGTGGCAGCCGGACGTTGTCGAGCCCCCGGGTATGGAATTCGGCGGGAACCCCGAAGTTCCGGGACCATTCCCGGACGAAGCTCTCGAGCGTGGCCGCGAGACCGGCCTCGGTGCCCGAAGCGGGGCGCATTTCCCAGGTGAAGAAGTCGAGGTCGCGATCGAGCCTGGAGAGGGTCTGGCGCGCGTCCGAGACGGCGGCGTGGAGCTCGGATCGGCTGGCGCACAGCTCGGCAAGCGCATCGAGCTTCAGGGCGAGGCCGGCCACCTGCTGCCCGAGATGGTCGTGCAGGTCCCGCGCGATGTGCCGGCGCTCGTCTTCCTGGACGGTGATGAGGCGTCGGAGCAGGCCACGCACCTGTTCCTCGGCCTGGCGGCGCTCCCGCAGCTCGGCATCCAGCGCCGCGTTGGCTTTTTCGAGATCCGCCGTCCGCTGCGCCACCCGATCCTCGAGCTCGACGTGCGCCTGCTGGAGCGCATCCTCCCAGCGCTTGCGACCCGTCAGATCTCGGCAGACTTTCACGAACCCCATGAGGCCGCCCTGCTCGTCGCGGAGCGGCGAGGCGGATCCGCTCGCGAAGAACCGGGATCCGTCCTTCCGGACGTGCCATCGCTCGTCGATCGAGCGTCCGTCGTCGACCGCGCGCCGCATCTCGTCCTCGAAGACGCCGCGGTCCCGATCGTCGGTCGTGAACAGCAGGGCTGCCGACCGGCCGAGGATCTCGGCCTCCGCATAGCCGAACGCGCGTGCCGCACCAGGGTTCCACGAGTCGATGTGGCCGTGTGCGTCCGTGGTGAAAATGGCGTATTCGGTGACGCTTTCGAGGACGAGCCGCAAGCGTCCCTGGCTGGCGCGCAGCCGGTCGGCCGCCTGCTTGATCGGCGTGATGTCGACGAACGTCAGAACGACCCCGTCGATCCGGTCGTCCGTCGTTCGGTAGGGCAGCACGCGCATCAACTGCCAGCGGTCACCGCGAAGCCGGACCTCGCGCTCGACGCGCTCCAGCCGATCGAGGACCCGCTCGATCTCGGGCCGCAGGTCCGGTTCGCGCAGGCTGCTGCTGATGTCGAACAGCGGCCGTCCGCGGTCGGCGGGGATCAGCGTGAAGATCTCCCGGGCGGGCGGGCTGAAGAACTTGATGCGCATGCTACGGTCCAGGAAGATCGTCCCGATCTCGGTGGAGTTGATCAGGTTCTGGATGTCGTCATTCGCCTGCGCCTGTTCTTCGACCTTGATCTTGAGCTCCTGGTTGACGGTCCTGAGCTCCTCGTTCAGCGATTGCAGCTCCTCTTTGCTCGTTTCGAGCTCTTCGGCCGAGGAGCGCAGCTCCTCGTTCATCGCCTGGAGCTCTTCGTTCGACGCCTTCAGCTCCTCGGCCTGCGTCTCGTGGCGCTCGATGGTAGCCCGCAGCTGACCCTTCACCCGGAGCAGCTCGTCCTCGAGCTGGCGCGCGGCGTCGCCCGGCGCGAGCGCCTGCGCCGCCGCCTCCGGCGTCCGCGACGACGCGGCAACCGTGGCCTCCTGGAAGAGGACCAGGAAGAATCCGCGTGCCGGATCGTCATCGCGAAGCACCGGGCGGATGAGGAGATCGAGGGTCACGCTCCGTCCATCGACGGTCGGGCCCAGCCCGAGCGCCTCGACGTTCGTGCGCTGCTGCATGGCCTGGTAGAGGGCCGTCCGCAGCTCGATCCGGAGCTCCGGGCGAATCAGCTTGAGGATGTTGTGGGACGGTTCACCGCCCGGCTGCCGGAGGTAGACGCCCGCCCGGTCGGACACGTGGACGACGTCGTACTCCTCGTTGACGACGATCGACGGCGGCGCGTACTGCTCGAGGAGGCGCTGGTGCAGCTCTGCCGCGGAGATGCGCTCGCGGATTCTCGACTCGGACCGCTCCTTGGCGGTCGCCGGCGGGGCCCCACGATAGAGCGTGCCCGGCTCCGGCACCGGCACGGGGAGCCGTGCCCCGACGCCGCGGCTCTGGAAGATGCAGGCCTCCTTGTCCACGGGGACGAACAGGTCGCCCGACCCCTCCACGGATTCCGACCCGCCGAGGAACAGGAACCCCCCGGGATTCAGCGCGAAGTGCAGGACCTCCATGACCCGCTGCTGGGCCGCACGATTGAGGTAGATGAGCAAGTTCCGGCACGACACCAGATCGATGTGCGAGAAGGGCGGGTCGCTGATGACGTTGTGATGCGCGAAGTGAACCATCTCGCGCAGCTCCTTGCGTACCCGGGAGATCTCGCCTTCCCACGAGAAGAACCGCGCCAGCCGGTCCGGGGAGACATCGGCCGTGTCGTTCACGCGGTAAGCGCCTTCCCGGGCGATGGCGATGGCCGACTCGTCGATATCCGTGGCGAAGATCTGCACGATCGGGCCCGGAGCCAAGCTGGAGGTGTGCTCGGCGAGCAGCATGGCAACGGAATAGGCTTCCTCCCCGGTGGCGCACCCGGCCACCCACACGCGAACCTGATCCTCAGGCTGCTTGCCCTCGAACAGCTTCGGGATCACCAGCGCTGCCAGCTGTTCGAACGACTCGCGATCCCGGAAGAAGTTCGTCACGCTGATGAGCAGATCCTTCAGCAGCGCACGCGGCTCGTCCGGGTGCTCCTCCAGGAATCCGACGTACGCCGACATGTCGGCCAGGGCGTGCAGGCTCATCCGTCGCGCGATCCGCCGCAACACTGTCGCGCGCTTGTAGTTGGAGAAGTCGTGGCCGGTACGGGTTCGCAGGTGCGCCAGAACCTGCCTCAGGGCCGCTTCGTCCGACAGGGGCTGGTCTTCCGGCAGCTCTGGCACCCGGAGGGCCATGAGGCTCGCCTTGTAGGCCAGAATCCGCGCCGGTATGGCCGCGACCGGCAGCACGTCGTCGACGAGCCCGGTCGCGATCGAGTTGCGCGGCATGTCGGCGTACTCGGCCTCCGCGGGATCCTGCACGAGGCAGATGCCCCCCTGCTCCTTGACGCGCTTGAGGCCCGCCGAGCCGTTTGCGCCCGTGCCCGACAGGACGACGGCGACGGACCTGGAGCGCTGCGTTTCCGCGAGCGCCCGGAAGAAGATGTCGACCGGCGCGCGGCGCTGCTCGAATCGCGTCATCTCGGACAGCGCCAGGCATCCGTCCTGAATCGTCAGGTTCTGGTGCGGGGGGATGACGTAGACGCGGTTCGGCTCCACTTTGACCCGATCCCGGACCTGGTCGACCGGGATTGCGGCCGAGACCTGCAGCACCTCCGCGAGCCGGCTCTCGTGCTCCGGCGAAAGGTGGAGCACCACCACGTACGCCACACCACTGTCGGCCGGGACGCGCTCGAAGAACCGCTTGATGGCCTGAATGCCGCCGGCCGAGGCGCCAATGCCGACGACGAGGAAGTCCTGGTTGTCCATGAGCCTCCGGCTCCCTCAGCGATTCTACGCCTCGGATGCCGGCGTTCGATCCGTCTCCATCGCGACCGAACGGATGACGTTCGACTTGTGGCGCAGGTCACGTGCCTGCCGGAGCGTCGGGCCGATCGCGGCGGTCTTCCCGTGCTGTTCGAGGTGTGTTCCCAGCCGCTGCAGCAGCAGCGCTCCTTCCTCCAGGGCACGGATGGCATTCCAGAGCGACTCGTCGATGCCGTCGCTCACGGCGGCAATCAGGTTCTCGATCGAGTAGGCGTGCCCGGTGTGGCACCGGAACCGGAACGGATGCGACCCCTCGAGCTGCAGGAGCGGGCAGGCGAACGACGAGGGCTGACCGATGTCTCCGAGACCGGCTTCCATGGGATTTTCCTCGCTGGCGATTCGGATTTCCACCTCGACCGGATCGGGGCGGCCCGGTGCGGGAGATGCGGCGCTCCTCGAGGCGCATCCCCGTGGCTGCATTCGACGCCGGCAGCCGGCTCACGCGGTTGGAGATGTCAGGCACACGAGGCCCGGCGAATCGGGCGCCAGATGGAGGACGACGCAGATGGCGGCCGGGAGGTCGGGCGGCAGCGCGACCGCGATCGCCTGCAGCGCCTCGAGGCCGCCCGACGACGCCCCATGACGATGATCCGCCTCGCTGGCATCGGAATCCTTTCCCGGGGCTTCGGGTGTGACCGGATCCGGCGGTGACCGTTCCAGTATGCTCCTGTTGCGTCCGGGTTCCTATTCGCGCATGTTCCGTTCGCACACCCTCACAGAAGCCGGAACACGACGGCCGCGATGAGGGTCGGCACGAGCGCGCCGAGCAGCAGCCCGAGCGGTGAGATCGCGCCGTCGAAGAAGCGGCTGAGAAGCGCCTGGCCAGCCGGGTTGGGCGCGTTCGCGATCACCGTCAGCCCCCCGCCGACGACGGCTCCCTGCACGACCGCCA
>DASPFV010000270.1:0-43304 GCA_035620975.1 Vicinamibacterales bacterium | reverse complement strand
CGACCGGAGGCGCGAGGCGTCGACCGTCGTGTGCGCGTCGGGATCGAGCACCGTGATGTCGGCGGGACTGCCTTCCCGCAGAGACCCGCCGGGCAGCCGCAGCAGGCGCGCCGGATTGACCGACAGCAACTCGATCATCCTTCGTATCGTGATCCGCCCCGTGTGGAGCAGCCGATCGAACACGAGCGGCACGGCCGTTTCGAGCCCCACGATCCCGAACGGCGCCCGGTCGAACTCGACCATCTTCTCGTCGGCATGGTGCGGGGCGTGATCGGTGGCAATCACGTCCACGGTGCCGTCAGCCAGGCCGTCCAGCATGGCGTCGCGATCGGCAGCCTCCCGCAGGGGCGGGTTCATCTTGAGATTGGTGTCGTACTCGACGCCTCCGCGCAGGGCCTCGTCGGTCAGCGTGAAGTGATGGGGCGCCACTTCGCAGGTCACCGACACGCCCCGTTCCTTGCCAGCCCGCACGGCGCGCAGCGACTGCCGGGCGCTCAGGTGGGCGATGTGCACGTGCGCGCCGGTCAGCTCCGCCAGGGAGACATCGCGCTCGACCATGAGCGACTCCGCGACGCCCGGGATGCCGCGGAGCCCGAGGGCCGAGGCATGATAGCCCTCGTGCGCCACACCGTCCCCCTTGAGCGACGGGTCCTCGCAGTGATCGATGATCGGCACGCCCAGCATCCCGGCGTACTCGAGTGCCCGACGCATCAGGAGGGCCGTTGCCACCGGCCGCCCGTCGTCGGTGAACGCCACGCAACCCGCAGCCTTCTGCTCGCCGAGCTCCGACAGCTGTTCGCCGCGGGAGCCGAGCGACACGGCGCCGATGGGATACACCCGGGCCAGTCCCGCCTCGGCCGCCTTCTTCAGGATGAACTCCGTGATCCCGGCGTGGTCGTTCACCGGGTCCGTGTTGGGCATGCAGGCCACGGCCGTGAAGCCTCCGGCCACCGCCGCTGCCGTACCCGTCGCGATCGTCTCCTTGTGCTCCTGCCCGGGCTCCCGCAGGTGGACGTGCATGTCGATCAGGCCGGGGGCGACGATGTGACCGCGAGGCACGTCGATGACATGGGCGCCGTCCGCCGGAAGGCCCCGGCCGATGCTCGCAATCCGTGCACCCTCGATCAGGACGTCGAAATCTCCGTCGACTCCGTTGGCCGGATCGACGACGCGCCCCCCTTTCAGCAGCAGCCTGTTCACGGACTCAATCTCCTGGCGACACCGGGCCGCCGCTCGGGCCGCCTCGACTGGACGGTTCTTCCCCGTTTCCCCTGCAGGATGCGCCCATCCCGTCCAGCCAGTCTCGTGACCACGCCACGACACTAGCTCCCGGCAAGCAGATACAGCACGGCCATGCGGACCGCGACACCGTTCGACACCTGCTCGAGGATGACTGACGAGGCGCCGTCGGCCACGTCCGAGTCGATCTCCACGCCGCGGTTCATCGGCCCGGGGTGCATGACGATGACGTCCGGTTTCGCCCGGCGGAGGCGTGCCGGCGTCATCCCGAACAGCGTGAAGTACTCCCGGATGGACGGGAAGAAGTGTCCGTGCATCCGCTCGTGCTGAATCCGGAGCAGCATCACCACGTCGGCCCCATCCACCGCGGCGTCGACCGAGGTAGTCGGGGAGAGACCGAGACCGGCCACACCGGCCGGCATGAGCGTCGCCGGCCCGCAGGCCCACACGTCGGCACCCATCGTCTGCAGCAGCAGCGCATTCGATCGCAGCACGCGGCTGTGCAGCAGGTCGCCGATGATGGCGACCTTCAGGCCAGACAGACGGCCCTTGTGCTCCCGGATCGTGAACGCGTCGAGGAGGGCCTGCGTGGGGTGCTCGTGCATGCCGTCGCCGGCGTTGATGATGGCGGACCGGCACATCCGGGCGAGCAGGTGCGGCGCCCCGGACGAGCCGTGCCGCATCACGATCATGTCCGGGGCCATGGCCTCCAGGTTGCGCACGGTATCGAGGAGCGTCTCCCCTTTCGTCACGCTGGAGGTCGCCGTGGCGATGCTCAACGTATCCGCACTGAGGCGCTTTTCGGCGATCTCGAACGAGGTTCGTGTCCGCGTGCTCGGCTCGAAGAAGAGGTTGACCACGGTCCGGCCGCGCAGCGTCGGCACCTTCTTGATCGGGCGCGCCGCGATTTCCTTCATCGCTTCAGCCGTGTCGAGGATCAGCGTGATCTCGTCGGCGGCGAGGCCTTCGATCCCCAGCAGATGCCGCGACCGCAGGCGGGGGGCCGGGGCGGTCTCCAGCCGCCCGGCGCCCGTCCGATCCATGGTCCGCGTCATGGTTCCCCCTCGATGACGATCTCGTCGGACCCGTCGATCTCCTGGAGCCGCACCTGCACGCTCTGCCGGAGCGACGTCGGCAGGTTCTTGCCCACGTAGTCCGGCTTGATCGGCAGCTCGCGGTGACCCCGGTCGACGAGGACGATCAGCTGGATGGCGCGCGGGCGCCCGAAGTCGATCAGCGCGTCCAGCGCCGCCCGGATCGTGCGGCCGGTGTAGAGCACGTCGTCGACGAGCAGGATCTTCCGGTCGTCGATCGAGAAGGGGATCTCGGTGCGGCGCACGAGCGGCTGAGGCCCGACGGCATGGCGCATCAGGTCGTCACGGTAGAGCGTGATATCCAGCGCCCCGGTCGGCACGTCGTCGCCGTTGATGTCCTTGAGCGCACGCGCGAGCCGCCTGGCGAGCGGCACGCCGCGGGTCCTGATTCCGACGAGGGCCAGCTCGTCGACGCCGCGGTTGCGCTCGAGAACCTCGTGGGCGATGCGCGTGAGCGCGCGCGACATGCGATCCGCATCCATCACCTGGGGCATCGACACCTCCGGAGGCGCTGGAAGCCGGACGGCGAGACGGTTCGTGGACGGAATCCGCGCAGGCGCAGAACAGACCGGCGCGAGGGTCGGTGGGGCAACGGCACACGCACCTCTTGGCGCCCTCACAGGGACGCGGTTAAAGAGATGCGCTGATGATACCACACCGGCTCGCGAGGCGACATCGCGGATCGACCTCGCGGTCGGTGCTCGCCTTCGCGCGGCACGATCCGCAGCGGGTGATTCGCCGCGGGCAGCGGGCGCGTCAGCGGGTGTAGCTCGGAATGAAGGCGATCGGCCGCTCGGCGGTGAACTCCCGGCGGAACAAGTCGGACCGCGCGAACCCGTCCATGTCCCGCCCGATGGGCAGTCCCAGGAAGTAGAGGACCGTGGGCGCCACATCGACGATCGAGCCCCGCTGATGCCGGCCCGCCTCGACGTCGGACCCGTACGCCAGCAGAAACCCGTCGGGCGCCCGCTCGTGCGTGCCGGTCAGGTCCTCCTCGCCCAGCACGCGCGCCACCAGCCGCTTGACCAGGTTCAGCCGCTGCATCCCGAAGCCCGACACGACCAGCAGGAGATCGCCAGGTGCGAGCGCGCCGAGGGCCGAGCCGATCTCCGTGTCGATATAGCCGTAGTAGCGGTCGAGCGCCTGCTCCGCTCGCCGGCGTGCCTCCTCGGACCCGCCGAAGGCGCCCGGGCGGACGTCTCCCATGTAGCGATGGCCGACAGCGTCGAGGCTGAGATACCGCACCGTCAGGAATCGCGGGTCGGTGGACGTGCGAAGATCCTCGAGCGTGCGGCGGTAGGCCAGATCGCGAATCAGCGGTCGGGCGTCGTCGTCGGCCGTCGCCAGCGGCCCGAGGCCGTCGAACGTGCGCCCGGGCTCGAGCGGCGCCATCGTAAAGGCGTTCCGGGCGACGGGGAGCACGGCCGAAGGAAACACCACGCGCTCGTCGAACTCGAACATCGATCCGAAGAACTCGTGGAAGCGGTCGCTGACCACGAACCCGGGCATCCGGGGCGCGGGATAGGTCAAGGGCCAGCGTACGAGCCCGATCGTCAGGCCGGCCTCCGACAGGATGCTCCAGACGGGGCGGGCTCGCAGGTCGGTGCCCGACGCCACCTCGCGTCGGACGAGGCCGAGCTGCACGAGCGCGTGGGAGAAGCAGTAGGCCGGCAGGAGGTCGACCGCGCGATCGTCGCCGTAGGCGAAGTAGAACGCCCCCGACCGGATGCCCGTGTGCCTCGGGTACATCCCCGTCGCCACCGACGCCCACACCGGGCCCGGCGCGGTCGGTCGCGTCGTCGCCAGATCGATCGTCGCCCCTTCCTGGAGCAACCGGGCGAAGTTCGGCAGCCGGCCTTCGGCTGCCACGGGCCAGACGTATTCGAGCGAGGCTCCGTCGAGCAGCAGCAGGGCGATCCGCGGCCCGCTCTCGGGCGATGCCGGCGGAACGGGCGACCGAACCGGTCGGCCCTCGATGACGCCGGGCCCACGCGCGGCCAGGGGCAGCGACACCGAGCCGACCGCAGCGATCACGAACAGCGCTGCGCCGACACGGCTGCCCCGGCGGCCGAACGAGTAGTGGGCCACGGCCACCCCCAGCAGTACCAGTGATGACAGCGTGGCCGCCGCAGCACCTGCAGCCATCCGCCGGGCGGCCACTTCGCCGAGCGCCAGCTCGAAGCTGCGGAGGTTGAGCCACATGAGCGCGGCGAAGACGGCCGAGCAGGCCGCGGCGAGCCAGGCGAGCACGCCGACGCTGGCCCACCCCGGCGAGAGGATCTCCAGGCTGAAGAACTCGCGCCCCACGAGCAGGATGTAGAAGAGCACGGCGAGGTGCACGCCGTAGAGCGTGCCGAGCGTCACGTACCAGTGCCAGGTCGTGGCCGACGCGAGCGGCACGTGCGGATTGAGCTGCAGCACGAGCACGGTGAGGTACGCCGCACCCAGCGCGCCGGCGATCGCGGCGTTCGTCAGCATCCGCAGGAACCGCATACTGCAAGTGTATACTTCGACCATGCCCGTCGACATCGACGCGGCCGTGATGGCGAACACGCGGCTGTCGGACGACTACAACGTGCTGGCGCTCGCGGCACCCGCCCTCGCCGCCGGCGCGCGTCCCGGGCAGTTCGTGATGATCAAGCCCTCGCGCAGCACCGATCCGCTGCTCCGCCGGCCATTTTCGATCTTCCAGGTCTTGCGCGATGCCGGCGTCGCCTCCGGCTTCAGCATCCTCAACAAGCGCGTCGGCACGGGCACCGGTCTGCTGTACGATGTCGAGCCCGGCGCCAGGCTTGCCTGCCTCGGCCCGCTCGGCCGGCCATTCGAGCCGCCCGACACCTCCAGCGAGGCGTGGATGGTCGCCGGTGGCGTCGGCCTCGCCCCTTTTCTCACCCTCGCCGAGGCGCTCGCCGCGCGCGGCACGAAGACGACCCTCTTCTACGGCGCGCGCCGGGAGAGCGAGCTCTATTTCGTCGACGAGTTCGAGCGCCTGGGCGTCACGACGGTTCTGACCACCGAAGACGGAAGCCGCGGCATCAGAGGACTCGTGACCGGGCCGCTGGACACGGCTCTCCGCCATCGGCGCGACCCTGAGCCGCTCAGCCTGTACGTCTGCGGTCCGACGCCGATGATGCGCGCCGTCGCGCGGCTCGCCGACGCCCACCGGCGCCCGTGCACCGTCTCGCTCGAGCAGGTCATGGGCTGCGGTCTCGGCGGCTGCTACAGCTGCGTCGTGCTGACGCGCGATCCGGGCCGGCCGCCGCACTTCGTCCGGTCCTGTCTGGAAGGACCGGTGTTCGACGCCGGCCGCATCGTCTGGGACGCCCTTGCCCACTGATCTGGACTTCTCCGTCGCCCTGGGATCGCTGCGGCTGCGGAATCCAATCGTCGCCGCCAGCGGCTGCTTCGGCTACGGCGTAGAGTACGCAGACGTCGTCGATCTCGCGTCGCTCGGGGGAATCGCCGTCAAGGGCCTGTTCCTGACGGAGCGCGAGGGCCACCCGCCGCCGCGGATCGTCGAGACCCCCTCGGGCATGCTCAACGCCATCGGCCTTCAGGGGATCGGAGTACACCGCTTCGTGCGCGAGAAACTGCCCGAGCTGCGCGCGCGGCGCGCCGTCGTCATCGTGAACATCTGCGGAACGACCCTGGACGAGTACGTCGAGCTGGCACGCATCCTCTCGGACCAGGAGGGGGTCGCGGCGCTCGAGCTGAACATCTCCTGCCCCAATATCAAGGAGGGCGGAATCACGTTCGGGTGCAGTCTCACCGGCACGCACGCGGTCGTGAGCGGCGTGCGGCGCGTCACGTCGCTGCCCGTCATCCCCAAGCTCACGCCGAACGTCACTGATGTCGCGTCGTTCGCGCGGGCTGCCGAGGACGCGGGCGCCGACGCCGTTTCGCTCGTGAACACGTTCCTGGCGATGGCCATCGACGTCGACTCGCGCCGCCCGCGCCTGTCGAACATCGTGGGAGGCCTGAGCGGTCCCGCAATCCGGCCGATCGCCGTGAGAATGGTGTACGAGTGCCGTCAGGCGGTGAAGCTGCCGGTCATCGGCATGGGCGGTATCGCCAGCGCGGCGGACGTGCTCGAGTTCATGATCGCGGGCGCCGCTGCCGTCCAGGTCGGCACGGCCAACTTCGTCGACCCGTTCACCTGGACGACGCTGCTCGCCGGGCTTCGCGACTACATGACACGGCATGGAATCGCGCGGCTCGCCGAGGTGACCGGGACACTCGACACGAGCCGCGAGGAGCAGGCGTGGATCAGCTCCTGATTGCGCTCGACGTGGAGAACGGCGTGGAGGCGCTGGCGCTGGCCGATCGGCTGCGCGGCGTCGCCGGCGGCCTCAAGATCGGCAGCCGGCTCTTCACTGCCGAAGGACCGGACGTGGTCCGCAACCTGGTCGCGCAGGGCGACCGGATCTTCCTGGACCTGAAGTTCCACGACATCCCGAACCAGGTGGCGGGGGCGGTCGCGGCCGCGGCTGCCCTCGGTGTGTGGATGGTCAACGTGCACGCATCGGGAGGCTCGGCGATGATGCGCGCGGCGGTCGAGGCGGCGCATGACGCCGCGGCGCGCGAGCGACGGACTCCCCCCCTCGTCATCGCGGTCACGGTGCTGACCAGCCTGGACCAGACGACGCTCTCGGAGTCCGGCGTGACCGCGCCCGTGCTCGACCACGCACGCCGCCTCGCGGGGCTCGCGCGCGAGTCGGGGCTGGACGGGGTCGTCGCCTCCCCCAGGGAAACCGCGCTCATCCGCCGCGACTGCGGTCCCGGCTTCGTGATCGTGACGCCAGGGATCAGGGGAGGGCGCGCCGCACTGCCGGGAAAGGACGACCAGGCCCGGACGCTCACCGCAGCGGAAGCCGTGGCCGCCGGCAGCAGTTATCTCGTGGTAGGCCGACCCGTGCTCGCTGCGGCCGACGCGCGCGCCGCGGCGGAGGGCATCGCAGACGAAATTCGCAGGGTCGCGCACCCCGCTTCACGCCAGGGCTGAACCGGGCCGGACGGGGCGGCGCGTGGGAAGTGCCGCGACGGCACTCCCCGCCCGCCGCCGGAATCAGCGGGCCGTGACGATGAAATGGCCCCGCCGGTTCTGCTGCCAGCAGCTCTCGGTCTCCTCGCGACAGAACGGCTGCTCCTCGCCCTTGCTGACAATGGAGATGCGGTCGGTAGCGATGCCCAGGCTGACCAGGTAGTCCCGCACGACGTCCGCGCGGCGCTCGCCCAGCGCGAGGTTGTATTCGTTGGTGCCGCGGGAGTCGGCGTGCCCCTCGATCAGCACCGTGCTGGACCCGCGCTTCTTCAGGAACTCCAGGTTCTTCTGCAGGGTGGCGCGGGCCTCCGCCGACAGCTCTGACGAGTCGTAGGCGAAGAAGACGTCGGTGAGGAACTTCTTCGCGATCTCCTCGAGCGCCATCTTCGCGTAGATTTCATCCTCGGTGGGCGGCGGCGGCTCCGGCTTCGGAGGAGGAGGAGGCGGCGGCGGCGGCGGCTCCGGCTTCGTCGCCGGAGGCGGCGGCGGTGGTGCCGGTGCGGGCGTGTCCACCTGCTTCGGGCCGCAGGCTGCGGCCGACAGGGCCAGGGCCAGCACGGCAGCGGCTGGGAATCGGAAGCTGCACATCATCGATAGTGGTCTCCTCGGTCTAGAATGGACCGCTCTCTTCTTTCGGTCGCGAATATACCAGCTTCAGTACCGGATGGATCGCCTGCTCGAAGCCACCGCGCGAGCCGAACGGGATCATTTCTGGTTCCGCGGCTTCCGCCGGTTCGTGACACCGCTCCTCGAGCAGGTCGCACGGGGCCGTCCGGCGATGTCGCTCCTCGACTGCGGCTGCGGCACCGGCAACAACCTCGCGCTGCTGCGCCGGTTCGGCCGCGCCTACGGCATCGACCTCACGTGGAGCGGCCTTGCACTGGCCGCGAGCCGCGGAGAGCGCAAGGTCGCGCGCGCCTCGGCGGCCGCACTGCCGTTTCCCGCCGGCTCATTCGACCTGGTCGCCTCCTTCGACGTCCTCTACGCGTTCGACGACGACCTGGAGCGCGCCGCGCTCGCCGAGATGCACCGCGTGCTGCGGCCCGGCGGATACCTGCTCGTCAATGTCGCCGCTCTCAGGGCCCTCGTCGGCAATCACTCCGTCCTCGGCGGCGAGGTCCGCCGCTATCACCGGCGCGAGCTGCGCGACCACCTCGTTCGAGCGGGCTTCGAGGTCACCCGCATCACCTACACGAACTTCACGCTCCTGCCCATCGTCGCCGGCGTCCGGTTCGCGCAGCGCCTCGCCGGACACCGGGAGTCGGAGCGCGAGCTGAGCGTGCCGCCGGGCCCGGTGAACGCCGCGCTGTCGGCGGCGCTGGCCGTCGAAGCGGCAGCGCTCCCGTTCATCAACATGCCGCTCGGCAGCTCCCTGCTGGCGCTCGCCCGCAGCCCCGCTGCCAGCGGCACCGCACCGGGGAAGGTACTCCGGTAGGGATATCGGCCCGTCCGGGCCAGGCAACAGGGCCTCTCCGGGGTTTCAGGGTTCAGGGTTCCAGGTTCAGGGTTCCGGGTTCCCAGGTTCAGGGTTCCACGTTCACCCTTCTGGGCAGGCCGCCTGAGACGCGTCGGCCTGAATGGGGAAGAGGGAAGTGGGACTCCTGCAGCAGGCACTTTCAGCACTCTCGGACCGGAACGCTGATCTGGTAGGACACGAACGAGGTCCTCTGTTCGTCCCTGTTGTTCTGTGGCTATGGCTCTTGTGTCGGTCCGCGGCTGGTCGATCGGGGTTCGGCCGTGGCGGGCAACGCGCTGACTTCGACGGCGTAGATACGGAGCGCCAGCCGCCGGCGGTCGGCGGTTCCAGTACGTTCACCGGCGACGAAGCTGGTGGACGCCCGCAGGGTGAGGATCCCGCCGCTGGCACTGACCGCGTCGGCGGGGACGGCCGCCTCGAACGCGAAGTCGCCGTCGGGCGTCAGCTCGGCCAGCTCACGATCGCCTGCCGTGAGCAACAGGTGCGGCGGGGCCTCGTAGTAGTGCCTGGGGTCTTCGCCGAGCACGCGGATCCTGACACCCTGGCTGTCCGGCTGGATGACGAGGTCCGCGGCCTCGGACATCCAGCGCCAGGACCGGCGCGTCGACGGGTTCAGCTCCGGCTCGTGCCAGCCCGGGCCGTACGCGAACTGCACCACATCGGCTGACTGGATGTTGAACTGTTCGAGGGCGACGGGCGGCACGGGCCCTGGCTCCGTTGCTTCGGCACGAACCGACAGCGGCGCGTAACCCTGGCCGGCGGCCCTGTCGGGAGGCAACGGCTCGAAGTGAAGGAAGGGCCCGGGCGGCACCACCAGTCGGGCCACGGGGACATCCCCGAGAAAGACCTCGACGCGGACGGGCGGATCGGCTGGAGGCCCGAGATGCCGACCTCCAATCATCAGCAGCAGCTCGCCCTCCCGCTGGCGGACCCAGCCGACACTCGGGCGGAGGTGCGGACCCCATCCGTCGCGAGCGGTGATGCCCGCGATCTCAGGGGTCAGAGCCCAACCCCGTTCCAGAAACCAGCCGGGGCGGCCGTACATGTGCCAGTCCAGGATGTCCGGGCGCGCGCCACCGACGTAGACGTCGGCAAACGGCCAGCGGTACTGACGCGTCCGCCGGAACTCTGCGTCGATGAGGGCCAGATCCGTGCGCCCCGGATCGGCGACGAACCACGCCTCGCCCTCGTAGCCCTCCCGCCAGCGCCGGGTCAGCTCGAGCCACTCGTAGTCGCGCGGCGTCGGCAGCAGCTCACCCGGCGGCGGACCGGCCCATTCCCTGGCCCGGCGGGTCTCAGTGGCGACACGCCGGTGCATCCCGATCAGCGGCTGCGCCCCACGCGCTGCCAGCAGCGACATCTCGTCGAGCAGCCCGAACACGGGAGCCGGCCTGCGCGAGTACGACACGACCGCCGAACCGGCGTGCAGGCCCCCCAGGCACATGACGAGGGCCCCCACGAGGACACCGGGCCGACCGCCCTCAACGAGAGCCACTGCCGCCAGGAATGCGACCGCGGGAACGAGCGGCAGCGCGTACCGCACGGTGACGGTTTCCTGGAACAACAGGTGGAACACAGAATAGGGGCCGAACACCACGACGAGCAGCAGCAGCGTCCGTCCTGATCGCCGCGCCACGACGGACGTCCCCGCCAGCGCCAGCGCGAGCACGGCGCCGGCCAGGAACGGCCAGATCCAGGGCCGGACGAAGGTGTGCAGCAGCGCCGCCACGGCCAGCCGGGAGGAGCGACGGGTCCACAACATCTCGACGCCGGAGAAGTCCTCGCCCGCCTGGCTGCTCAGGGCCGCGAGGTAGCCGGACACGCCGCCGGAAGCGAAGAGCAGCGGCACGGCCCAGACGACCACGCCAAGGCAACCGGCACCGGCCGCGGCCACGCGCACCCGTACGGGGAAGAAGGTCCGCGGCGTCAGCAATGCCAGCACCAGCAGCGGTCCGACGAGCACTGCCATCTGCGAGCGCACCCCGACCGCCAGACCTGCGACGAAGGCACCCAGTACGAGAAGAGCGCCGCCACTACCCGAGCGCCGCGCAGGAGCCGCGACGGCGACGGCCAGCGCGGCCAGCGCCGCAAACGCCGCGGCGAGGCCGGCGACATCGCTCAGCGGCCGGGCGGCCGTGAACCAGACGAGCGGGTTCGAGCCGACCAGCAACGCCCCCACTGCCGCCTCGAGGTCGCGGCCGCTCAGGGCGCGGAAGACAATGAAGGTCAGCGGAATCAGCAGCGCGCCCGCCATGACGCCCCAGATCACGAGTCCGCGGATCTCGGGAGCGGGCATCCCGGCGGAGCGGAACACGGCGGCGCCGAGCCTGGCAAGCGCGATGAATACCGGATATCCAGGCGGATGCGGCTGGTGACGCGCCACGTCGAACTCGCGCACGCCGAGCGCGAAGTTCACCGAATCCAGATCCTCGAGCCAGCGGGTCAGCGAGAAGAGGTGGACCACGAAGAACGTCAGGGCGCCCAGCCAGACGAGCGTCCGTGGCGAAGCGAGGGTCAGGCGCGGGCGGGCAGCCGATCGTGCCGCGACTGCGTCAACGGCCACCGCGTCAGACCACGCGGAGTCGCAGCGCGTCGTTCAGACTCCCGAGGCGGTAACCGCGGAGATCGAGCGTGACGTGCTGATATCCGATGGCACGCAGCTCGCGATCGATGGCCTCGGCGAGACCCGGCTCGAGCGCGCGCGGCATCTCGTCGCGCCCGAGCTCGATCCTGGCGATGGTGTCGTGATGCCGCACACGGCATACCCGGAATCCGAGGTCGTGCAGGACCTGCTCGGCACGCTCGATCATGCGCAGCTTGTCGCCGGTCACTTCCGAGAAATAGGGGATGCGCGAGGAGAGGCACGCCGAGGCCGGTTCATCCCAGGTCGGGAGCCCGGCTACGCGCGAGAGCGCCCGAATCTCGGTTTTGGTCAGGTCTGCATCGTCCAGCGGACTGCGAACGCCGAACTCGCGCGCCGCCTGCCGGCCGGGCCTGTAGTCGCCGCGGTCGTCGGCGTTGCTGCCGTCGGCGATGACGGGAATCCCGCGTGCGCGCGCAAGCGCGCGGAGGTGCGTGTAGAGCTCCTGTTTGCAGAAATAGCAGCGGTTGGCCGGGTTGGCGCGGTACTCGGGGCGCTCGAGCTCGGCAGTGCGGACAAACTCGTGATTGAGGCCGAAATCGCGGGCGACGGCGAGCGCCATCGCGCGGTGCGCATCGGGGTAGCTCGGGCTGTCGGCTGTCACACAGAGCGCACGCCGCCCGAGGGCGCGCGTGGCTGCCCAGGCCAGATAGGTGCTGTCGACGCCGCCGCTGAACGCAATGAGAAGGGAGGGCAGATCCTGGAGGGCCTGTTGGAGCGCGGCTTCCTTGTGCCGTAGTGCGGCGTGGAGGTCGGTGTCGGCGTCGGACCGGAGGCCCGGGTCGCGCGCCGACCGGACATGCGTCACTCTTCCCAGTCCTCCCCGTTCGATTCCTCGTCTTCGCCTTCGACCTCGTCCTCGTCGTCGAAGTCGTCATCGTCCTCGGCGTCGTCGCGATCCTCGTCGTCTTCGTCTTCGTCGTCTTCGTCGGCGGGCTCGAGCTCCACCGGGGACGTGCCGGTGACCTCGAGATTCGAGCCGCACTCGGGGCAGCTGATGAGATCTCCCTTGTCGACGTCGAACTCATCGACTTCGATTTCGGCGTCGCATTCCGGGCAGGTGGCCATTACACATGCTCCTCGCGGCGCGCCCGCCAGTCCGGCAACCGCGTACCGGCGCGCCCGCACGCGATTGGTCCAAGACTTCGGATTATAGCGAGAACCTGATAAATTCTGCAATCAAGCCTAACGGCACGAATCGGTCCAGCCGATACGCGTACCGTGGCGGCTGTCCAGGTGAGCACCACCAAGACCGTCATCGTCGCCGACGACACGGCATTCGTACGCGATCGGTTCGCCACCGCGCTCCTTGGCGCCGGGCACACGGCGCTGGCGGTGAAGAGCGCGGCCGAACTGCTGGCCCGCGTGCGCGCCGATCTCGCACGGGTCGATCTGATCGTGCTCGATCTCCGCCTGCCGCACGCCGGGGGCGTCGAGCTCGTCAAGGCCATCCGCAGGCTGGATCAGGGCCGGCTGCCCATCCTGGTGTTCAGCGGCACGATTGCAACAGCCGACGAGGTCCGCGAACTGGCGGCGCTGGGGGTTGCCGGCTATGTGAACGAGTACAGCGCCGTCCAGCACATCCTGCCCTCACTGGCGCCCCATCTCTTCCCCGACAACTTCAACCGCCGCGGGAGCCCGCGCGTCGTCCTCGGGATTCCGGTCGCCTACCGCTTCGGCAATACGATTGCCGCCGCGCTGACGCTGAACCTGAGCAAGGGAGGGCTCGCCATCCGCACCATGAGCCCGCAGCAGGAGGGATCGAAGGTCAAGGTCCGGTTCCGTCTGCCCGGATCGAAGCGCGACATCGAAGCCGAATCCCGCATCGCGTGGAGCGACCGGCGCGTGGGCATGGGCCTGCAGTTCGAGAAGGTGGAGCCGTCGGACCAGGCTGCGATCGACGAGTTCGTCGACCAGCATTTCTTCAGCAATCGCAAAGCCTGAGGCGCGGAGTCCCACGGATACGCTTCCACGGGACGCGGATGAACGCCGATTTCTCGCGGCTGGCCCGGAAGCTGCGTTGCCCGCCTAGAGCCGAGAGCCGAGAGCCGAGAGCCGAGAGCCGGTTTTCTCACTCCCGCAGCAGCCGCAGCGCATTGCCGATGACGATCAGCGACGCACCCATGTCGGCGACGACGGCCATCCAGAGCGTGGCGGCGCCAGCCACGGCGAGGACGAGGAAGGCGGCCTTCAGCAGCAGCGAAAAGCCGATGTTGGCGCGGATGTTCCTGGCGGTCGCGCGGCTGAGGCGGACGGCAAAGGGGATCTTGAGCAGCTCGTCGGCCATGAGCGCCACGTCGGCGGTCTCCAGCGCGGCGTCCGTCCCGGCAACGCCCATGGCGATACCGACGTCGGCCGCGGCCAGCGCGGGCGCATCGTTCACGCCGTCGCCCACCATCGCGAGCGCGCCGTAGGTCTCCTGCAGCTGCCTGACCGCGTCGACTTTGTCCTCGGGCAGCAGTCCCGCACGGAAGTCGTCCAGCCCGAGCGAGCCAGCCAGGGTGCGCGCAGCTGCTTCGTGGTCGCCCGTGAGGAGGACTACGTGCTCGATACCCTGTCCGCGGAGCAGGGCCACGGCATCGGCTCCGGCCTCCCGCGTCTCGTCCGCCACGCCGATCACGCCTATCGGCAGCCCGTCGCGGGCGACGATGGTCGTACTGCGCCCCAGGGCGGCCATCTCGCCCACCACGGCCTCGAGCTCGGGCCCGCTGATGCCCCGCTCCATGAAAAGCCGATGGCTCCCCACCATCACCGCGCTCCCGCCCACACGTCCCTCGACCCCGCGGCCGGGAAGCGCCTGGAAGGTCGTGGCGGGCGGCAGCCTCACGGCCGCTTCGAGAGCGCGCTCGACGATCGCGCGGCCGAAGGGATGCTCCGACCGGGCTTCCAGCGCGGCTGCCAGACCGAGAACCTCGGCCGGTCCCGCCCCGTTCAGCGGCCGGATGTCGGTCACCCGCAGCCCCCCCTTCGTGAGCGTGCCGGTCTTGTCGAACGCCACGCAGCGCACCGCGGCGAGGCGTTCGAGGCGGGCGCCGCCCTTGATGAGGACCCCCTTCCGCGCGGCCGCGGCCAGCGCGGACACGACCGAGACCGGCGTCGAGATCACGAGCGCGCACGGACACGAGATCACGAGGAGGACGAGCGAACGGTAGAACCAGGTGCTCCAGGCGCCGCCGAGCAGCACTGGCGGCACGAGGGCAATGAGCACGGCCAGCGCGAGGACGATGGGCGTGTACACGCGGGCGAACCGATCCACGAAGACCTGGCTGGGCGCCCTCTGCGCCTGGGCACGCTCCACCAGATGGATGATCCGCGCGAGCGTGGAGTCGCGTCGCAGCCGCGTCACCGTGATCTCGAGC
This sequence comes from Vicinamibacterales bacterium, assembly GCA_035620975.1. Lineage (GTDB taxonomy): Bacteria > Acidobacteriota > Vicinamibacteria > Vicinamibacterales > 2-12-FULL-66-21 > DASPFV01. Next base: position 28,453 of record DASPFV010000270.1, on the reverse strand, counting down.
GCGCCCCGTCCGTTGATGCTCCCGGCGAACACATCGTCGCCCGGACGCTTCTCGACCGGGAGCGACTCGCCCGTGACAGGCGCCTGGTTCACGTGGCTCTCGCCGGCGTGCACCTGGCCGTCGAGCGGCACCTTCTCCCCGGGCCTGATCACCACGACATCGCCGACGCGGACATCGTCCACCGGCAGGCGCACGTCGGCGCCGTCGCGGCGAACCATCGCTTCGGCCGGCGCCAGGTCCATCAGCGTGCGGATGGCGCCCCTGGCGCGCTCCATCGCGCGCGACTCGAGGAGCTGCGCCAGCGCGAACAGGAATACGACCGATGCCCCTTCGGACCACTCGCCGAGCACCATGGCGCCTGCGACGGCCACCATCATCAGGACGTTGATGTCCAGCACGCCGGCGCGGACCGACGTGAGGGCGCGGCGCGCCGGATACACGCCGCCCAGGACGATGGCCGCGAGATACGCGAGCGGAACGGCCCACCCCTCGGCGCTCACCAGCGAGAGCCCGAGCCCGAGCACCAGCCCCACACCCGACGCGGCCGCCAGCGGCATGCGCCAGTCGCCGGCCGTCGCGGGGTGCGCAGCCTCGTGCTCCAGCCAGGCGCGCATCCCGGTCTGCGCGACCGCTTCCGCGATGGCCGACGTCGTCAGCTTGGCCGCGTCGTACTCGATCCGAAGCCGCTGGCCGATGACGTCCGCATCGAGCGACTCGAGGCCGCTGAGCCGCCTGAGCCGGCTTTCGAGGATGGCCACCTCCTCGTGGCAGTCCATCCCTTCGATCTTGAACACCGACTCGGCGTGCAGTTCACAGACGGGGCACGTAGGCATGAGTCTCGGACGGGGACCTCAGCTCTGCTCCTCGACATGGGTCAGCGCCTGTCGAAGCAGCTCGATGATGTGTTGATCGTCGAGGGCGTAGAAGACGAGCCGTCCGGCGCGCCGGGACCGGACCAGCCGCATGCCCCGCAGCAGCCGCAACTGGTGCGAGACCGCCGACTCGCTGATGCCCGCCAGCGCGGCGATGTCGCAGACGCAGAGCTCGCCCCCGCTGAGGGCGTCCAGGATGCGGACCCGGCTGGGATCCCCCAACACCCTGAAGGTCTCGGCGAGCGCCTGCACCGCGTGGCCGGACATCAGCATCCGGCGCCGCGCGGCGGATCTGCGCGCATCGAGATGACGCGCGTCGCATGAGTTGTCATCCGCCGGCGTTTGCCGCGGTTGGTCTTTGACAGTGGCTGGGGACATCTGAATATCTGAGCAAGTGTTCATATAAGCGTAGCCCACTCTGGAGGACTCGCGCAAGAGGTGCGGACCTTGACACCGTTTTCGACGTCTGACTACTATGCAGGATCGGTCCGTTAATCGGTTCAGTGTCTACACGTTAGCCCCACGGAGGTGAGCGCGGCTGCCGGCCCTCGCCGTGCGGCCTCGCGTCGGGGACGTCGGTAACCGGGGCGCCCAGCGCCGGCACCCCGGCTGTCGGCTCGTCTGCAGGAGTCACAAATTGATAGAGGTTCAGCACATCACCAAACGCTACGGCCGCGTCACGGCCGTGGACGACGTCAGCTTCAGGGTCGAGCGGGGCGAGATACTCGGCTTTCTCGGGCCGAACGGCGCCGGCAAGACGACGACCATGCGCATCCTCACCGGCTACATACCGGCCACCGACGGCCGGGCCGTGGTGGCCGGCTTCGACGTGTTCAACGAGCCCATCGAGGCCAAGCGGCGCACGGGCTACCTGCCCGAAACCCCGCCGCTCTACCCGGACATGACCGTACGCGAGTACCTGGACTTCGTCGCCCGCATCAAACGGGTGCCGTCAGCCGAGCGCCGCTCGCGCGTGGCCGCGGTCATGGAACGCACGCGCATCCACGACATGGCAGGCCGGCACTGCGCGAAACTGTCGAAAGGGTATCGGCAGCGGGTGGGCCTGGCCCAGGCGCTGATACACAATCCTGAAGTGCTGATCCTCGATGAGCCCACCGCGGGTCTGGATCCGAAGCAGATCATCGAGACCCGCGACCTGATTCGCAGCCTCGGGGGCGATCACACGATTGTGCTGAGCACGCACATTCTGCCTGAGGTCTCGCAGACCTGCCAGCGCGTCGTCATCATCAACAAAGGACGGGTCGTCGCAGTCGACACGCCCGAGAACCTGACCGCCCGGCTGCAGGGCGCGGAGACGATGTACGTGCACGTCGACGCGCCGGCCGATCAGGACGCGGGTGCGGCGCTGGCCTCGGTACCGGGTGTGACGCGCGTCGTCTCGGCCGACGGCCGCGGCGTCGTCGGAGCGTTCGAGGTCGAGAGCGAGCGGGGCACCGACGTGCGGCGCGAGCTGGCGCGGATGGTCGTGACGCGCGGGTGGGGCCTGCTCGAGCTCAGACCCATGCGCATGAGCCTCGAAGAGATCTTCCTGCAGGTGACGACGGACGAGACGCCGCCGTCGACGGCGGAGCCGCCGCCGGACTCCGGGGGGGGACAGGCGGCAGGGAGCGTGGCATGACGAGCATCCGGAATATCGTCGCGATCGCGGCCAAGGAGCTGCGGGCCTACTTCGCCTCCCCGATGGCGTACATCATCATCGGGCTCTTCGCGCTCCTCTTCGGCTGGTTCTTCTACGTGTACCTGAGCGTCTTCGTCCAGCAGAGCCAGCGGATGATGATGATGGGCGGCGGCAACGTGAACGTGAACGAGCAGATGATCCGTGGTGTGCTGCAGAACGCCGCCGTGATCATCCTGTTCGTGATGCCGATGATCACGATGCGCACCTACTCGGAGGAGAAGCGCTCCGGCACCATCGAGCTGCTGCTGACGTCGCCGGTGACCGATCTCGAGATCATCCTGGGCAAGTTCCTCGGCGCGATGGGGCTCTTTGCCGCCATGCTGCTCGTGACGATGGTCGACATCGCGATTCTCTTCCGCCTCGGCAACCCGGAGTGGAGGCCGATCGCGGCGGGGTATCTGGGGCTGTTCCTGATGGGCGGCTGCTTCATCGCCGTCGGCCTGCTCATCTCGAGCCTCACGAAGAACCAGATCGTCGCCGCGTTCATCACGTTCGCGGTGTTCCTGATGTTGTGGGTCATCAACTGGATGGCCGAATCGTCCGGGCCGACGGGCCGCGCGATCCTGTCGTTCCTCTCGATCACCGATCACTTCGACGACTTCACGCGCGGCATCATCGACACGAAACACATCGTGTACTACGTCAGCTTCATCACCTTCGGGTTGTTCCTGACGGCCAAGTCGGTCGACTCCGAAAGGTGGCGAGGGTGAGCATGCTGAAGCGAATCCTGGGACTGGTGGGGTGGCTGGGCGTCGCGCTGGTGCTGGCGGCAGTGGCGATCAGGTTCCTCAAGCCCGAGTGGCAGTGGTACCAGACGCTGGCGATGGCCGGGCTCGGGTGCACGCTGCTCTACGTCCTGAGCCAGTGGCGCGAGATCGCGCGCGAGTTCTCGGGGCGGCAGGCGAGATACGGCACGCTGGCCGCGGCGAGCATCCTGGTCGTGCTGGGCATCCTCGCGGCCATCAACTACCTGGCGGAGCGGCACAACAAGCGCTGGGATCTGACCGCCGCGAAGCAGTTCACCCTCTCGGAGCAGACCCAGAAGGTCGTCCGGGCCCTCGACAAGCCGGTCCGCGTCACCGTGTTCGCGCGCACCGAGGACTTCCCCCGCTTCCGGGAACGCCTCGACGAATACCAGTACCTGTCGAGCCAGCTGCAGATCGAGTACATCGACCCTGAGAAGCGCCCGGCGCTGGCCGAACGGCTCAAGGAGAGCAGCCTCGGGACCGTCGTGCTCGAGTACGAAGGACGCGTGCAGCGCGTCACGTCCGAGGCCGAGCAGGATCTCACCAACGGCCTGATCAAGGTCGTGCAGGGAACGCAGCACAAGGTCTACTTCGTCCAGGGGCACGGGGAGCGCGACACCAGCGGGTCGGACGGCCCGGGCTATGGCGCGATCAGCCGTGAGCTGGGGTCCGACAACTTCACCACCGAGAGCCTCGTGCTGCTGCAGCAGGACGTGCCGGCCGACGCGTCGGTCCTGGTGATCGCGGGACCCAAATCGGACCTCCTGCCCCAGGAAGTGGACAAGCTCCGCGGCTACCTGGCCAAGGGCGGCAAGCTCCTCGCGCTGATCGACCCGCCGCAGAGCGCCGGGGCCGCCCCCCTCTCGAACCTCGTGGGGCTGCTGAAGGAGTGGTCCATCGACGTCGGCACGAACGCCGTCCTCGATCCGATGAGCCAGCTGCGCAATACGGATCCGTCGGTGCCGGTGGCGGCCCCGCCGTATCCGTCGCATCCCATCACGAACACCTTCCGGCTGCTGACGGCCTACCCCTACGCGCGCTCGGTCCGTCCGGTCGACGGGGCGACCGGCTCGAAGGTACCGACCAGCTTCGTGCAGAGCGGCCCCAACAGCTGGGCCGAAAGCGACCTGACGCTGCTGACCACACGCGGTGAGGCGCGGCCGGAGTTCGACAAGGGCGACGTGCAGGGTCCCGTGTCGCTGGCCGTGGCGCTCTCCGCCCCGGTCGAAGGCGCCACTCCGCCACCCGCCGATCAGGCCGCAGATGCCCCGGGCCAGAACAAGCCCGAGACCCGGATCGTCGTGGTCGGCGATTCCGATTTCGCGGCCAACAACTCGGTCGGCGTGATCGGCAACCGGGACATGTTCCTGAACATCGTGAACTGGCTGGCGCAGCAGGAGAACCTGATTGCCGTGCGGCCGCGCGACCCCGAGGATCGCCGGATCACGCTCAGCGCCGGACAGGATCGGCTGATCTTCTGGTTCACCGTCCTGATCATTCCCGGCTTGATCCTCCTGGCCGGTGTGCAGACCTGGTGGCGGAGGCGATAGTGAGGGGACTGCGCTCGTTCATCGGCCTGATGGTCATCCTCCTCGCGCTCGGCGCGTACCTGTACTTCGTCGAATCGAAGCGTGAGCCCGGCGGCGCCGACGCGAAGGAGAAGGTGTTCTCGGTCGAGGCCGACAAGGTCGAAGAGGTGACCGTCAGGGCGGAGTCCGGGGACCGGACGACCCTCCGGAAGACCGAGGGCGACTGGCAGATCGTCTCGCCGCTCACCGCGCCGACCGACAGCGCCGCCGTGTCCGGGATCACCTCGAATCTGGCGACGCTGGAGGTGCAACGCGTCATCGAGGAGAACCCCGGCGACCTGGCGGAGTTCGGCCTCGCGCAGCCGCGGATCGAGGTCGCGTTCAAGGCCGACGGCCAGGAGCGGACGCTGCAGATCGGTCGCAAGACCCCGCCCGGCACCGACGTGTACGCGAAGCTCGCCGGGCAGAACCGCGTGTTCCTGATCTCGTCCTATCTCGAGTCCACGTTCAACAAGGGCACCTTCGACCTGCGCGACAAGTCGGTGCTGAAGGTCGAGCGCGACAAGATCGACGCCCTGACCGTCACGACGCCCAGGCGAACCGTCCGCTTCGTGAAAGCCGGCAACGACTGGCAGCTTGCCGAGCCCGTCAAGGCGCGGGCGGATTTCACCAGCGTCGACGGTCTCGTGAGCCGGCTGAACACCCTGCAGATGAAGTCCGAGGTTGCCGCGGCACCTGCCGGCGTGGCGGAGTACGGGCTGGACAAGCCGGTTGCCACGGTGCAGCTCGGCTCGGGATCCTCGCAGGCCACGCTGCTCATCGGCAAGGACGCGCCGGAGTCGGCGGTCTATGCCAGGGATCAGTCGAAGTCGGCGGTGATCACGATCGACAAGTCGCTGCTCGACGACCTCACCAAGGATCCGGGCGAGTTCCGCCAGAAGGATCTGTTCGACGCCCGGACCTTCAATGCGACGCGGATCGAGGTCGCGCGAGACGGCCAGACGACCGCGTTCGAGAAGTCGCGGACGAAGAACCAGGAGGGCCAGGAGGAAGAGAAGTGGCGTCGTGTCGCGCCCAGCGAGGGGGACGTCGATCAGACGAAAGTGGAGAGCCTGATCTCGGCCGCCACGCTCGCGCGCGCCAGCGGCTTCGTGGACCAGACGGCCAAGACCGGCCTTGACAAGCCGCTCCTGACGGTGACGATCACGTCCGAGGAGGGAAAGAAGGAAGAGCGCGTCGCCTTCGCGCGGGCCGGCAGCGAGGCGTACGCCTCGCGCGCCGGCGAGCCCGGCGCGGCGCGCATCGAGCCCTCGACACTCGACAGCCTGGTGAAAGCCCTGGACGACGTCGCGAAGTGAGGCCGTGTTGAGGCCGGGGCGCCGCGCTCCCGTCGCCCTCGCCGCGATCGCCGTGCTCGCGGGCTGCGCCGCCCGCACGGCTCCGGCCGTCCGGCCGTCCGACGCGGTACGTCAGCTGCGATCCGATCTGACGCGCGTCTTCGCCGGCCCCGTCGCTTCGCGCGCCTCGTGGGCGGTCGATATCCGGTCGCTCGATCGCCAGGAGGTGCTGTTCCAGCTCGCGTCGGATCGGCTCGTCATGCCCGCGTCCAACATGAAGATCGTGACGCTGGCGGCGGCCGCCGAGCTGCTCGGGTGGGACTACCGCTTCGAGACGTCTCTCGAGACCGACGCCCCCGTCGAGCAGGGCATCCTCCAGGGCGACCTCATCGTCCGCGGCAACGGCGACCCGACTATCAACAGCCGCAACAGTCGCGCGGACGCCGTGCTCGAGGCGTGGACCTCGGCCCTCCGGCAGGAAGGCATCTCGGAAGTCCGCGGGCGGATCGTCGGCGACGACCAGGCCTTCGACGACGAGTGGCTGGGCGCGGGGTGGGCCTGGGACTATCTGCAGTACGGCTACGCGGCGCCCGTCGGCGCGCTCCAGTTCGACGAGAACCTCGCTCAGCTCACCGTCACGCCGGGCGCGGCATCGGGCGATCCGCCGGGGGTGGGGCTCTCGCCGGGAGCAGGGCTCGCCGTCAGGAACCTGGCCGTCACGACCCTCGAGGGTTCGATCGAGACGTTGGATTACCGGCGACGGCTCGACCTGCCCGTGCTCGAGATTACCGGCGCCATTCCCGCCGGATCGCCCCCCGTCGTACGGAGCGTGGCGGTCGTCAACCCCACGGTCTTCTTCGTGGAGTCGCTCCGGCAGGCGCTGATCGAACGCGGCATCGCGGTCTCCGGTCCTGCCGTGGATCTCGACGATGTGGCGGCGGAGCGCCTGGGACTGCAGGCACCCCGGCGTGTGCTGGTCACCGTCGCGTCGCCGCCCCTCCGGGAGATCGGGACGGTGCTCATGAAGATGAGCCAGAACCTCTACGGCGAGACGCTGGTCAAGGCCGTGGGTGCGGCGGAGGGCGGAATGGGCACCCTGTCGGGAGGCCGCGCCCGCATTCAGGCGCTCCTCGAAAACTGGTCGGTGGGCAGGGACGAGTGCGTGCTGGCGGACGGATCGGGCCTCTCGCGCTACAACTACGTGACCGCGCGGGCCCTGACGACGATTCTCGCGCGCATGTACCGCGACGAACGGCATCGGGACGCGTTCCTGTCGACGCTGGCCGTCGCGGGCCGCGACGGAACCATCGCCACGCGCTTCCGCGGCACGCGAGCCGAGAACAATGCGGTCGTGAAGACCGGCTCCATCGCGAACGTGCGCGCGCTGTCCGGATTCGTCCGGACGCGCGACGGCGAGGCCGTCGTCTTCTCGATCGTGGCCAACGACTTCGTGCTGCCTGCCGCGACCGTCAACTCGCTGGCGGACGTCGCCGTCGAGACGCTGGCCAACTTCAGCCGGCGCTGACTTCCGTCTGCGGTCCGCAGGTCAACCGCGCAGCGAACGGCTGCCATGACGTCCGGCCGAACACAGGATGGCTCGGCCGGGCTCGAACGACGGCAGGTTACAATCCGCGGGTGGCCAGGTTCCTCGCCTTCCTCGTGCTGCTCGCGTCGCTGGCGACGGCGGCCGCCTGGTACTCGCAGCAGCCGGAGAGCCTCTGGGCGCGCAAGACAGCGAGCGACGTCCCCGATGACGAGTGGCTCGACCATATCTACAGCCAGAACCCCCGGGACGCCGAAACGGCCGAGCAGGAGGTCCGCGAGCTGGGTCCGCGTGTGCTCCCGACCATTCAGGCGGTTCTGCGCGACCAGCGGGCCGACGACAAGGCACGCAAGGCGGCGCTGAAGGCCTGCGTCGTGCTCGAGCAGACGGCGGCGCCCGCCGTGCCCGAGGTCGCCGCGCAGCTCGGAAATCCCGATCTGACGGAGGAGGCGGCGCTCGCCCTGAGTTTCATGGGACCGGAGGCGTTCGGGCCGCTCAGGGAGGCACTTCGAAGCGAGGACCCGATCGTGCGGCGGGAAGCACTTCGCTCGATCGGCAAGTTGAGAGCGCGCGCGCCGCTCGACTCGCATGCGGTGATCCCGCTGCTGATACAGGGCATGGAGGACGCCGACAAGGACGTCCGGACCGTGGCCGCCACCTACCTCGGCATCCTCCACGACGCGCCGGAGAGCGCAGTTCCGGCGCTCGTCCAGGGCCTCTCGGACGAACACATCGAGGTTCGCCGCGCCTCGGCGCGGGCGCTCGGATCATTCGAACACGACATCGAACCGGCTATCCCCGCGCTGCGCAGGGCAGCCCGCGATCCCGACCAGGACCTGGCGCGCGAGGCCGGCCTCGCGCTGATCAAGGCAAGGGATCGGTAGGATCGCTGCCGCCAGCCTGAGCGCGCACGATGGTGCGCAGCAGGTGCGTGATGTCCTCGGCCGACCCCGACAGGCCGCCGCCCTGCGCGAGCTCGGGCCTGCCGCCGCCTTTTCCGCCGAACGCACCTGTCAACGCCCGCAGCAACGCTGCCGCGTCGTCGGCGAGATTCGCAGAGCGCGCGACGACGATCTGAAACGGCACGGGTCCGGACAGGAGCACTGCAAGGTGATCCGGCTGCCGGACGATGCAGGCGGCCACGGCCTTGAGACCTGACGGCTGCCAGCCGTCGAGCAGGGCGGCCACGAGCCTGACCCGGCCCAGAGGCTCCGCGGCGGCGGCGAGCTCGATCGCCTGCTGATCCGCCACGCGGGTCTCGAGGTCCCTGAGGCGGCGCTTCTGGTCGCGGTTCTCGCTCTGCAGACGCTGGATCGCTTCGGGCAGCTCTGCTGGCAGCACCGAGAGGTGGCGCACCGACCCGGTCACGGCGGTGCGCATCCGCTCGTGCTCCCGCAGCGCCCGGACGCCGCAGACGAACTCGATGCGCGTCCCACCGCGAACCCGCTCCGTCGACACGATCAGTACGATGCCGATGGCGCCCGTACGCGCGACGTGCGTGCCGCCGCAGGCCGAAAGATCAAAGCCGTCGATGTCGATCAGCCGCAGCTGGCCCGACCTGCCACTCTCCTTCCGCAGCGCCAGCCGGGAAGCCTCCTCGGCGTCCGCGAATCGGATCGTGACCGGACGATCCTCCCAGAGGACGGCGTTGGCGTGGGCCTCGGCGCGGCCACACTCGTCGGCCGTCACCTGGCGCTCGAGATCGATCGTGGACGAAGACGTGCCGAGATGGAAGCTCACCGTCCGGGCGCCGGACAGCCGGTCGAAAGCCGCCGAGAGCACGTGCTGGCCCGTGTGCTGCTGCATGTGCTCGAAACGGCGACCCCAGTCGACGACGCCGTGCACGGCGCCGTGGGACTCCTCACGGTCCACCACGTGGAGGATCCGGCCGTCCTCCGCCTCCAGCACCTCGAGCACACGCGCCGCACCGAGCGCGCCCGTATCGAACGGCTGCCCTCCCGACGTGGGGTAGAAGGCGGTGCGATCCAGGACGAGCGCGACACGGCCATCGTCCGTACGCACGGTTTCGACGACGCTGGCGTCGAACGACGTGAGGTAGGGATCGCTGTAGTAGAGGCGTTCCGTCACCGCATGCTCTCAGCGGGCGGGATCCTCGACGCCCGCCTCCTCGAACCCGCGCGCGCGCAGGCGGCAACTGTCGCAGCGGCCGCACGGCGCGCCAGACGGCGTCGGATCGTAGCAGCTGTGCGTCAGGCCGTAGTCCAGGCCGAGCTCGAGACCGCGCTGGATGATCTCGCGTTTGGAAAGCCGGAGCAGTGGCGCCAGCACCTCGAACCGTTCACCCTGCACGCCGGCGCGAGTGGCCAGCGAGGCGAGCCGCTCGAATGCGGCCAGGTACTCGGGCCGGCAATCCGGGTAACCCGAGTAGTCGAGCGCGTTCACGCCGAGGACGATCGTGCGCGCCTCCAGCACCTCCGCCCACGCGAGCGCCAGGGAGAGGAAGATCGTGTTGCGCGCCGGCACGTAGGTCGAAGGAATCTCGCGTGCATCGTCGTCGAGCGCACGGTCCTTTGGAATCGCGCCTTCCCCCACGAGCGTCGAGCCACCGAAGGCGGCAAGGTTGACGTCGAGCTCCATGTGCGTCGTCACGCCGAGTGCACGCGCGACGTGGCGGGCAGCCTGGATTTCGCGCGCGTGCACCTGCCCGTAGCGAACGGTCAGCGCATACAGCTCGAAGCCGCGCTGCCGGGCCATGGCTCCCGCGGTGTACGAATCCAGCCCGCCGCTCAGGAGGACGACTGCCCGGATCATCGTGGCGGCACGACGCGCCTCTCAGACACCGCGGGTCTGGGGCCCCCAGATGTACTTGTGCGCCTGGAGCTGCAGCCGTACCGGAAGCCGGTCCGCCAGCAGCCAGCCGGCCAGCTCGCGGGGATCGAGCACGCCGTGCACCGGAGAGAACAGCACCGCCGCGGTTCGCCGGGGAAGCCCGTAGCGGTCGACGACGTCCCGGGCGAACTCGTAGTCGGCCCGATCCTGCAGGACGAACTTGACCTGGTCATCCGGTGTGAGCAGGTCGAGATTGGGCCAGTGATTCCGCTCCGACTCGCCGCTGGCCGGGCACTTGACGTCCACCACCCGGATGACTCGCCGCGGTACGCGCTCGATGCTCCGGTGCCCGCCGGTCTCGAGCATCACTGTGTGACCGAGATCGAGGAGCCGCTCCATCAGCGGGTAGACGTCGGCCTGCAGCAGCGGCTCGCCGCCGGTGATCTCGACCACCTGGCACCCGTATTCCCGCACCGCCGCGACGACCTCGTCCACCGACATCTTTCGCCCCTCGTGGAAGGCGTACGGCGTGTCGCACCAGGTGCACCGGAGGTCGCAGGCCGTCAGGCGGACGAAGACGCAAAGGCGGCCGACATGAGTCGACTCCCCCTGAATGGAGTGGAAGATCTCGTTGACGGTCAGCATCAGGGTCCCGATGGATCATTGTGCCATCCCGGCGCGGCCGGGCCCAATCCCGCGGCCGAGCTGTGCTCGCCATCAGCGGCCTCAGCGCCGCGCTGCACGGCGCCACCCGCGATGAGGGCGCTGCTCTGCTCCCGTGAGCTCGAGTCTACTGTGAGGCGGAGCCCCACGTTAGAATGCCCTCATGGCGAAGCCGCTCTTCTACTGGAAGCCGACCTGAACCACGTGCCGCAACGCCAGAAGTTATCTGGAGCAGCACGACGTCGAAGTCGAGGAGCGCGACATCAACAGGCACCCGCCCGATCGGGCGTTCCTGGAGAAGCACGTCGAGGCGGACCGGTTCCTGGACTTCGTGAGCACGCGCAGTCCGGTGTTCAGGCAGCGGCCGCTGCCACGCTCGAAAAAGGAAGCCATCGATCTGATGCTCGAGCAGCCGAACCTGATCCGCCGTCCGATCCTGGTCCGCGGCTCGAAGGCGACGTTCGGATTCGATCGCAAGGCGTACGAAGCGCTTGCCTGAGATCCGCATCGGAACGTCGGGGTGGAGCTATCCGACCGGGAAGGGCACGTGGAACGGGATCTTCTACCCCGCTCCCTCCCTCCGGCGGCGGGGCGGATTCGACGAGCTCGCCTTCTACGCCGAGCATTTCGACACGGTCGAGATCAACTCCACGTTCTATCGCGTGCCCGAGGTGACCACCGCTCGAAGCTGGGCGCAGCGGACACCGCCCGGATTCGAGTTCTCGCTCAAGCTCTTTCAGAAGTTCACGCACCCGGCCATGTTCCTGAAGGCCACGGGAAACGACCCCTGGAGCCTGGGGCAGCAGGACGTCGACGAGTTCCGCCGCGCGATCGAGCCCATCGCGACCGCCGGCAAGCTGGGCGCGCTGCTGGCGCAGTTCCCCGCCAGCTTCAAGAACGAGCCGGACTCGCGCGGCTACCTCGGGTGGCTGCTCGAGCAGTTCCGGGGGCACCTCGTCGCCGTCGAACTGCGGCACCGGAGCTGGAGCGACCGGCCCGCCGAGACCCTCGCGCTGCTGGACGAGTTCCAGGCGGCCTGGGTGCAGATCGACGAGCCCAAGTTCCGGCTGTCCATTCGTCAGGATCTCCTGCCCAACGTCCGGACCTTCTACTACCTCCGGCTGCACGGCCGCAATGCCGCGCAGTGGTGGACGCACGAGAAATCCGAGGACCGCTACAACTACCTGTACTCGCCCGGGGAACTGGAGCCGTTCGCCGAGGCGGTCGAGGAGGCATCGCGCAGGGTCAGGAAGGCGTACCTCTACACGAACAATCACTTCTCGGCCAAGTCGGTGGCCAACGCGGCGATCCTTAGGCACCGGCTCGGACAGCCGCTGACGGGCGCCTACCCCGAAGCGTTCGTGGAGGCCTACCCGGATCTCGAGGGCCTCGTCCAGCTCCTGCCGCCGCCGCTCATTCCTTCACCCAGGCCTTCTTGAGCATGTCGGTCCGCTGAATCTTCGCGGCGACGTCCATCCCGCGGATGACCCGCCCGAACACGGTGTACTTGCCGTCGAGCTCGGGCGCGGCCCGCAGCGTGATGAAGAACTGGCTGTCGGCGTCCTTCGCCGATCCGGAGTGCCCCATTCCGACGGCGCCGCGGCCGTGCCGCCGCTTCTTCGTGATCTCCGAGACGCCGATCGGCTTGCCGCTCCCGCGCCGGCCCCAGTGATCCTGGTAGCGCATGTCACGCGTCTGAGGATCGCCGATTTGAATCACGAAGTTCGGTTCGGCGCGGTGAAACCGCAGGCCGTTGTAGAAGCCCTTCTTCACCAGCTCCAGGATGCGGGCCACGGTCTTCGGCGCCTCGTCGGGAAAGGTCTCCACCTCGATCACGCCCTTCGCCGTGTCGAGCACGATCACCGGTCCGCCGCCGGGCGACGTCTGCTGCGCCGGCGCAGGGGCGCTCCACGCCAGCAGCGCCGCGATGACGATGGCAATGGCTGGTCTCATGTCTTTCCCACCCTTGTGACGCCGATTCTGGGACACAAGTCAGCGAGCGCGCAACTCCGGCAAAGGGGGTAGACGGGCCGGCAGACGTTCTGGCCCCAGGTCACCAGATACAGGTTGAGAATCGGCCACCACCGCCTGTGCGCCACACGGTACAGCCCGTGCTCCGTCTCGTCCGGAGTTCTCGTAGCGACCCAGCCGAGGCGGTTCGCAATCCGGTGCACGTGAGTGTCGACGCAGATGTTCTGCCGGCTGCGATGGGCGAGGATCAGCACGAGGTTGGCCGTCTTCCGCCCGACGCCGGGCAGCATCAGGAGATCCTCCATCCGGTCCGGGACGTGGCCGCCGAAGCGCGCGAGGATCTGCTCGCACGTCTGCTTCACGTGCACGGCCTTGTGTCGGTAGAAGCTCACCGGGTAGATGAGGCGCTCTATCTCGCGGACGTCCAGGCGGGCCATCGATCGCGGCGTCCTGGCCACGCGGAACAGCCGTCTGGACGCCGCAGCCGTGACCGCATCCCGCGTCTGCGCCGAGAGCATCGTCGCAATCAGCACCTGGAAGGGGTCTTCCTGCTGCTCTTCGGCGATCTTCTCGACGGCGGGCTCGTCGAGACCGTCGATCGCCTTCGCGAGGCGGCGCATGACGCGGGGAATCCGGCCGCGTGGCGGGACCGGCTGGGTGGACAGCTTCATACGGGGGTCAGCGGAGGGCGCCCCTGCAGGACCGCGAGGACGTTGTTCACCGCCAGGTCGATCATGGCCGTCCGGGTCTCGCGCGTGGCGCTCCCGAGGTGCGGCGCAAGCACGACGTTCTCCATGGCCAGCAGCTCCGGCACGATCTCCGGCTCGCGCTCGTACACGTCCAGCGCGGCGCCCGCAATCAGCCGCTCACGGAGGGCCCAGGCCAGCGCCTCCTCGTCGACGACCGGCCCCCGCGACGTGTTGACCAGGAACGCCGAGCGCTTCATGCGGGCGAGGGCGCGTCGATCGATCAGGTGGCGCGTGTCCTGCGTGAGCGGGGTGTGCAGGGTGATCACGTCGGAGCTCACGAGCAGTTCGTCGAGCGACAGCTCGTCGGACACGGTCGAACGGCCCGACCGCGCCGCGAACACCGCGCGCATGCCGAACGCCGGCGCTTTCGCGGCCACCGCCCGCCCGATTCGTCCGCGGCCGATGACGCCGAGCTGCTTGCCGCGCAGCTCCATCCCGAGCAGGAACTCGAGCGTCCAGCCCCTCCACTGGCCGCGCCGGACGATTCGCTCCCCTTCGCTGAGCCGGCGGACTGCCGTCAGAATGAGCGCCCACGTCAGCTCCGCCGTCGCCTCGGTGAGCACGTCTGGCGTGTTGGTGACGACGATCCCGCGGCGGCGCGCGTGCGCGACGTCGATGTTGTTGAACCCCACGGCGATGTTGGCGACGACGGCGAGCGTCGTGCCCGCGTCGAGCACGGCGGACGTGACCGGATCCGTGAGCACCGAGATGAGACCCTGCTTGCCGGCCACACGCCGGGCGAGCTCCGGCTCGTCGAGCGCACGCGAACCCTCCGGCACCTCCACGTTGCACACCGCCTCGAGGCGCGCGAGAACGGAGGACGGGATGCGGCGAGTCAGGAGAACCGACGGGCGGGGAGATTCGGCGATCAATGACCGTGAGATTCGCAGTACCCGCAGTGGTTGCACGCGACGCCCGGCTCGATCAGGCAGGGGCCGTCCGAGGGCGGCAGCAGGTAGCGTCCGTGGCTCGGGTGGCCTGCAGCGTTCCGGGTTCCCGGTTCCGGGTTCCAGGTTCCGGGTTCAGCGTTCGAGGTTCCGGGTTCCAGGTTCCGGGTGCGGCGAGTCAGGACCTCCCTCACGATCGCCCGAACGTCCTGCTCGTCCATCATGTCCATCGCTGGCCGGCCGCTTTCAGAGAACGGCGACGTCGATCTGGTCGACGATGCCGATGACCGCCGCATCGACTGCGGCCGCCTTCCGGCCCAGCGCGTCGCCGGCAGCCTTGCCTTCGATCACGATCAGCACCTTCTCCCCCGCACCGGCCCCCACCGAGTCGATCGCGATGAGAGCCGTCCCGCGGGGCTCGTCTTCCAGCGACACCGGCTGGACGAGCAGCAGCTTTGCTCCCTCGAGCTTCCTGTTCTTCTGCGTCGCCACGACAGTGCCGACGACCCGCGCAATCTGCATGACGTCGAACCAGCTCCCAGCTACGAGCCACCGGCAACCAGCGTCCGGCTGTCGGCCGCGAGGCGCGAGCGGCGAGCCGTGGCTGACTGATTCACACGGTCACCGGTCGGCTGGGGGTACATCCCAGAAGTCCACGATCCCCACGATGGAGGCGTCGGCGGGCGGCTCGACCGGGTAGAACGGGAACGCGGCTTCCCTGCCCCTCACGAAAAAGACGTTCTCGCCGACCCCGGCGCCGACCGAATCGAGCGCGACCAGCGTTCGGCCGGCGGGCTGGCCCCCGGCGTCGAGCGGCTGCACCACGAGGAGCTTGATCCCGTGCAGGTTGGCGTCCTTGATCGTCGCCACGACTTCCCCGATCACCTGTGCGAGCTGCACGTCAGCGGCCCTCGTCTCGAAGTTGCACGTTGTCGACGATGCCGACGATGGCCGCGTCGACCGGGGTGTCCTTCAGGCCCGAGGCCATCCGGGCGGAACTGCCGCTCACGATGAGCACGGTCTCGCCGACGCCGGCGTCGACCGTGTCGACCGCCACGAGGTAGCTGCCCTCCGGCTTGCCCCTCGGGTCCATCGGCCGCGCGATGAGCAGCTTGTTGCTCACGAGCCGCTCGTCCTTGCGCGTCGCCACGACGGTCCCGACGATCTTGGCGAGGATCATTTGGCGTTCGCGGTCGCCTTTCCAATCGGCAGGGCATCCTCGAGATTGGCATGCGGCCGCGGGATCACGTGGACCGACACGAGCTCCCCGACGCGGCGGGCCGCCGCCGCGCCGGCGTCCGTGGCGGCCTTGACCGCGGCGACATCACCGCGGACGATCGCCGTGACGTAGCCGGCCCCGATCTTCTCCCATCCGACGAGCGTCACCTTGGCGGCCTTCACCATCGCGTCGGCCGCCTCGATCATCGCGACGAGCCCCTTGGTCTCGACCATGCCGAGCGCCTCACCCATGTCGTCTGCTCCTTGGGCTGCCAGCTGCCGCTGCCAGCGTCCTGCATCCACCCCGCCACCAGGCCGCGGAACCGAAGCCTGCGCGGCTTCGCGCCGGAGGCCGCCCGATCGCCGGGAGCGTCCGCGGTCCGCGCATGGGGACGCTCATCTCAGGCTCCTGAGGGCGTCCTCGATGAGCGCCGTGAGTTCGCTGTATGTTAGCCGAATTTCGGCGTCGGAATCCGCGGCGCGGTCCCTCACGAGCCGCTGGCCGACCGGCGATACCGGTGCCTGGACGACCTGGCACTCGACCGCGTCGCCCTCCGGAGGTTCGGGACAGATCGGAGCGGGCGCTGCGATGCCGTACGATCCCCTGAGCCCCTGCAGGCGCATCACTTCGTCGCGCGAGAGGAGGCGCTCCCCCCCGAGCAGCCGCGCGACCAGGCTGATTTTCGCGAAGTGCTCGATGGTCTCCATCTTGTAGTAGGCCGCATAGAGATCCCCGCCAAGCGTCAACGCGCCGTGGTTGGCGAGGAGCATCCCGTCGTGCGCCCTGACGTACTTCCGGACGGCCTCCGGAAGCTCGCGCGTGGAGGGCGTCGCGTACTCCGCAATCGGCACGCTGCCGAGGGTCGTGATCACCTCGGCGAGCACGGCCTTGTCGAGCGGGACTCCGGCCACGGCGAAGCCGGTCGCGATGGGAGGGTGCGCGTGGACGACGGCGCGCACGTCGGGCCGCTGGCGGTACACCTCCAGATGCATCTGCATCTCGGAGGAGGGATCCCGCTCGCCAGCGAGCTTCCGCCCGTCGAGGTCGGTGATGCACATGAAGTCCGGCTGCATGAACCCCTTGCAGACGCTCCGCGGCGTCATCAGCAGCCGGTGGTCGTCGAGCCGGACACTGATGTTCCCGTCGTTCGACGCCGTGTAGCCGCGGGTGTACAAGCGCCGCCCGATCTCGACGATGTCCGCGCGCAGCTGGGATTCAGGGGGCATGGCCGGCGTCGGGCGCCCGCGCGGGGCTCATCGTCGGCCCCACTCCTCGCGGCATTTCTCCGAACAGAAGTAGAGCGTCTGCCCGCCGCTGCGCGAGATGAGCGCGTTGGCCGGCGGCACGAACATCCCGCATACCGGGTCGCGCACGAGCTTGACGCTCGGGGGGACGGCGCCGTCGACGCGGCGATAGCCCGCGCCTTCCAGCACGCCCTTGAGCAGCTTCCAGACGGCGCGGATGACGAGCAGGATCAGGATGATCCGGAGGAGCGAGAGGACCATGGCTCAGTCCGGAGAACCCGGCTTGTCGGCTGGCGCGCCGCCAGTGAGATCCGGGTGCGCGTTGCGAAGGCCTTCCAGGGCCTGCCGTGCGGCGCGGCCCTCAGGGGAGTCGGGCGCGACGTCGAGCACGCGCTGCCAGGCTTTGGCGGCCCCCTCGAGATCCTGTTTCCCGAACGCGCGGACGATGCCGATGTTCAGCAGGGTCTTGGAATGCTTCGGGTCGACGGCAAGCGACCGCTCGAATTGCGCCAGGGCGCGGTCGGGCTGGTTGCGATAGTAATAGGTGATCCCCAGATCGGTGCTCGCGTTGACATCGCGCGGATTGATCGCGAGCGCCGCCTCGTACCACGTCGCCGCCTCTTCGAACCGCTCGGCGTCGAAGTACATGTTGCCGAGCTGCACGCGGGTGGTCGCGTCCCTCGGATTGCTTTCAGCCGTCGAACGCAGCTCGCTGACCTTGGCCTCGTCGAGCGGGGCAGCGGTCTGGGCCGGTGCCGGCGCGGCACCGGCGGCGGCCGCCGGCTGCAGGGCGGGAGCCGCCGCCTGCTGGCTGCCGATGATCCAGCCGATCAGGATGCCGAAGAAGATCCCGGCGACGCCGAAGAGTATGGATTCTCGTGGCACGGCAGTGCTCGGGGTCAGGTCTTGCAGTGACGTACCTGCTCGGGGACCTGCTCGGGGTCACCCGTCATCATAACAACGCGCGTCTGAACCAGTCCACCAGCGTGCCGGACAGCGTCGGATCGCGCGTGAGCATCCCGGTGCCGTGCCCCGCGCCGGGGAGAATGTGGGCCTCGGCCCTGCCCCCCGTGAGCTTCTGGAGGTCCTTGACCGTACGCGTCGCGTACGAATCGTCGTCGCCGGCCACCAGCAGCAGAGCCCGGCTCCCGAGCTTGCGCATCGCGGGCTCAAGCCGCACGCCCCGGTAATCCAGCGAGGGCGAGAGCAGCGCGAGCGCGACGATCGCCGGCTCCTCCGCCGCCAGCATCGCGGCCAACGTCGCACCGAGCGACGCCCCGGCCAGGCCCACTCGCCCCGGGATGACATCGGTCCGGCCGACGAGGAATCGCCGCGCGGCGCGAACGTCCCCGACGAGGGTCGCCAGATCCTGCGGCGACGCGCCGGGCGACTCGCCGTGGCCGCGGAGATCGAAAGTCAACGCGCCGACGCCTTCCGAGGCGAGGCGCGACGCCAGCGGCTCCCAATCGCGCCGGCTCCGCTGCAGCATGTGGACGAGGACGACGGCGGGCGCCGGACGCCTGGAGGGCTCGTGCCACGTCCCGGCCAGTGCGAGGCCGTCCTCGGTCCGAATCGACACGCGCTGCGACGCCAGCGACGGGCTGGCCACCAGCGCCGCGCAGGCGCCGCCGAAGACGAACCCGACCAGCACGCCGAGGCGCATCATGATCCGCTCAGCGCCTCCAGGTACTCCCGTACCGCGCGGTCCAGCCCGACGAACAGCGCATGGCTGATCAGGGCGTGCCCGATCGACACCTCGTCGAGGTGCGGGAGGGTCCTGAAGAGCCGCAGGTTCTCGAGATCCAGATCGTGTCCCGCGTTCACGCCGAGACCCGCGTCGTGGGCGAACGCGGCCGCTGTCGTGTAGCGGCCAAACGCCTCGGCCCGCGCCGGATCTCCCGCAGCATAGGCCCTGGCGTACGGCTCGGTATACAGTTCCACGCGATCGGCGCCGGTCGAAGCGGCCCATCGGATGGCCTCCGGATCCGGATCGACGAAGAGGCTCACGCGCACGCCGTCCCTCCTCAGCGCGGCGACGGTGTGTTGGATGACCCCCGTCGGCGTATCGGCAGGCCATCCCCCCTGGCTCGTGATCTCGCCAGCCCGGACCGGCACGAGCGTGCATTGATCCGGACGCACCTCGCGGACCATGTCGAGCAAATCGGGGCGAGGATCTCCTTCGATGTTGAACTCGACACGTCCGCGCAGGTGGCGAAGCTCCTCCGCAATCGCGAACACGTCCGTCCGCGTGATGTGCCTGGCATCGGCCCGCGGATGAACCGTGACGCCGGGCGCGCCGCTCGCGACGACCACCCGCACGGCTTCGATGATGCTGGGAGTCTCGCCCCCGCGCGAGTTCCGCAGCGTGGCGACCTTGTTGACGTTGACGCTGAGCCGCGCTCGGCCCCCGCCGCTCATCCGAGGTGTTCCCTCACCGTTCCCGCAATCTCCGCGGCCCAGGCCTGGATTTCCTGCTGGTCGCGGCCTTCCAGCATGACCCGCAGCAGCGGTTCGGTCCCGGAGTACCGCACGAGCAGGCGTCCCTGACCCGCCAGCCGCTTCTCCACGGCATCCATGGCAGCGGCCACCTGCGGCACGCTCTGCAGATCCCTCTTCTCGCGCACGCGCACGTTCACGAGCACCTGCGGGAACGCCACGAGCTGCGACGCCAGATCCGCGAGCTCGCGGCCGGTGTCGGCCATGACGTTCAGCACGTTCAGCGCCGTCGCCAGACCGTCGCCGGTGTACAGGTGATCCGAGAAGATGATGTGGCCCGACTGCTCGCCCCCGATGGCGAGATTGCGCTTCATCATCTCCTCCATGACGTACTTGTCCCCCACGGCGGTGCGGATGAGATTGATGCCGCTCTCCCGCAACGCCAGCTCCAGGCCGATATTGCTCATGACGGTGGCCACGATGGCGTCGCCCGGCAGCTGCCCGAGCGTCTTGCGGTGGCGCGCGCACATCAGCATGACCGCATCGCCGTCCACGACTCGGCCGCGCGCGTCCACAAAGAGCGCCCGATCGCCGTCGCCGTCGAACGCCACGCCCATCCGGCACCCGTGCTCACGGACGGCCCGCACGAGCGCCTCGGGGTGCGTGGACCCGCATTCGAGATTGATGTTCCGGCCATCCGGCGTGGCCCCGAGCAGCGTCACCTCGAACCCAAGCTCGCGGAAGAGGCGCGACGCGACGGCCACGGCGGCGCCATTGGCCGTATCGACCGCCAGGCGCATCCGGCCCAGACGCTCGGGCTTCGGGAGGGCCAGGCGGACGTGGGCCAGATAGGCATCCGTGAAGTCGGCCCGCTGTGTCCGGGCCTCGGCCGCTGCCGGGACCTGCCAGTCGGCGCGGGCGACGATCGCCTCGACCTCGCGCTCGAGCGCCTCGGTGAACTTCTCCCCGCTCCCCGAGAACACCTTGATGCCGTTGTCCTGAAACGGATTGTGCGAGGCCGAGATGACGAGCCCCGCATGGAAATTGGTCGACCGCGTGACATAGGCGATCGCCGGGGTCGGAAGCACGCCGGCGCTGACGACGTCAGCCCCCTCGGAGCCGGCGCCCCTCGCGAGCTCCCGCTCGATCCACTCGCCAGACTCCCGCGTGTCCCGCCCGACGAGGAACCGCACCGCTGTCCCGCCGCCGTGCCGCATCGCCCGGACGAGCGCCGCACCGAGCCGCGCCACGGTGTCGTGATCGAGCGGGTAGTGCCCGGCCGTGCCGCGGACACCATCAGTACCGAACAGACGCGTGGTCATGTGTGTGTGCCCAGGCGGCCGTGCGGGCCGCGCCGGATGGACGCGGCTATCGGATGGTCACCGAGACGACCGGCGGCGTGATCGTACCGACGCCGAATCGCTCCGAGGGGTCGGTCTGGACCTGAAGATTATACTGGCCCGGTCCGAGCCCTGTCAGATCCACGAACGCCTCGACCCCATCCGGCATGAGCGCGGCGAGCACGTCCTGCTGGCCCCGAACGCTCACGTGCACGAGCGTAGGGGCAACGCGCGCGCGAAGCCCCGTCCCGAGATTCCGCCACCGCACGGGCACGCCGGCCACGTCCCGCTCGACGGGTGCCGGGATGATCTCGACAACGACAGTGGCTCTCTGCGGCTGCGCCAGCCGTACCGCCGCATCCTCCACGCCGACGGTGACCACGTCGCGCACGCGCCCGCGCACACCCTGGATCACCACGGGCTCGGTGGTCGCCGACGCGAGCTGCCGCACGCTGCTCTCGGGCCCGACCACCTCGACAGTCGAGGGCTCCGCGCTGATGGACCCGGTCACGTAGCCGGGCGCCGGATCCCCCTCGGTCGCCGGGACGACGGGCACCGCTCGGGTCAGCGACTGCTCCAGGACGAGCGACAGCGTCGACGGCACGACCTGCGCGATTCTGACGCCGTAGGGTGCCCGGACCTCGTCGGCCCGCAGGTGGAACAGCCGCGATCCGGGCCGCGCGCCCGACAGATCGAGTACCGTGACGACCTCGCCCGGCTCGAGCCGGCTGAGCGTCGTCGACGAGCCGCGCAGCCGCACGTCCACGGTCGAGGGAGGCTCACCGACTATCTCCAGTGCAGCCGGCGTGTTGCGGAACTCGAGCGGAACGCGCAGCGTCCTCTCGACCTCGTGCTCTCCCGCGACAGTGAGCCACAGGAGCGTGGCCAGCGCGATCGCCAGGACCTTCAGCCCGAGATGCCGGAACGGGTGGTAGGCCATCAGAGATTGAGGGCCTCGGACGTCCGGCGCAGGGCGGGACGGCGCTGCATGATCAGCGACCTCAACCGCTCGCGCAGCTGCTCGGGCGACAGCCCCCGCTCGATGGCGCCGTCCAGCGCGAGCGCGATCTGGCCCCGCTCCTCCGAGACCACCACGGCAACGGCGTCGCTCTCCTCGGTGAGCCCGATCGCGGCGCGATGCCGCGTCCCGAGCTCGCGGCTGATGCGCGGGTTCACCGTGAGCGGCAGGAAGCAGGCGGCGGCGGCCACACGATCCTCCTGGATGATCGCCGCGCCGTCGTGCAGCGGCGAGCCCGGCTGGAAGATCGTGACCAGCAGGTCATAGGTCATCGCCGCGTCCAGGGGAATGCCGCTCTCGATGTAGTTCCGCAGCCCGATCTCGCGTTCCACCGCGATGATCGCCCCAATCCGCTGAGCGGCCAGCATGCTCGTCGCCACGACGATCTCCTCGATCGTCTCATCGGCCGCCTCCTGCCGGTTGAAGTACCGGAAGAACGGCGCCTGCCCGAGGTGCGCAAGCGCGCGGCGGATGTCAGACTGGAAGATCACGATGGCCGCGAACGCCACGTACACCAGCATGTTCCGGATCAACCAGTTGACGGTCTGCAGCGGCGCCAGCCGCGAGACGTAGAACAGGCCCACGACCAGCAGCGACCCGGCAGCCATCTGCACCGCGCGCGTCCCTCTGATCAGCTTGAGGAACTCGTAGATCAGGATGGAAACGATGGCGATGTCCAGGAGATCCCACCAGCCCACGGGAGGGCGGTAGCGCACGAGGCTGCCGAGATACTCCGTCATGCCACGCAATGGTAATCGTAAGAACGAAAACGGGAAAGGGATCGCGCGCGCGGACCTGGGCTGCCCGCCAATCGATCAGCGCCACGCCTCCGCCACCCGGCCGGCACGGAACCGTCGGATTCCGAAGATGCTAGCGGCCGGAGGCGCGGATGCGATCAGCCACGCGCACCACATCCACCATTGCGCGCACGCCGTGGACACGGACGATGTGTGCGCCGAGCAGGACGCTTGCCGTCACGGCTGCGGCGGTGCCCCACTCCCGACCGTTCGGTTCCCGTTCGCCGAGCGCGAGCTTCAGGAAGGACTTGCGGGAGGGCCCCACGAGGATCGGCCGATCGAGCGTCGCGATGCGCGGCAGCCCCGCGAGCGACTCGTACGTGTGCTCAGCCCGTTTTGCGAACCCGAGGCCCGGATCCACCACGATGGACTCGCGTGCGACACCGGCCCCGACGGCCCGCTCGATTCCCGCACGTAGCTCTTCGACGATCTCGGCACTGACGTCGCCGTACGCGGCGAGACGGTACATGTCCCGCGACCGCCCCCGGTTGTGCATCAGCACGAGCGCGGCGCGCGCGTCTCTCACGGCCGACGGCAGCTCGGGATCGTACGCCAGCAGCGAGATGTCGTTCACGATGGCCGCCCCCCGGGCAACCGCTTCGCGCGCCACCACGCTCTTGTTGGTGTCCACGGACACCGGGACCCCCGATTCTCGAACGAGGCGCTCGACGACCGGCAGCACGCGCCGGAGCTCCTCGTCGGGCGGCAGCGGGTCCGCGCCAGGCCGGGTGGACTCCCCGCCCACGTCCAGCAGGTCGGCGCCGTCGGCCACCATCTGCAGGCCGTCGGCGACGGCACGCCCCGGATCGAACCGCAGACCACCGTCGGCAAACGAATCGGGGGTCACGTTGATGATCCCCATCACGAGAGTGCGCGTCCCGAGTTCGAGCGACGACCCGGCGGGGAGGGGAAGGCGGTAGTGCCTGCGGATGGGAAACGGGGAAGGGGAAAGGGGAACGCGATCGGTTCTCGGCAACGTGCCGCTACCTGCTCATTGTCCCGGTTCCCGTTCCCCTTTCCGTCGGCCCGCGCACGAGTGCGCGGCCGCTATTCCTGGGTCAGAGGCTTGTTCAGCGGCGGGATGGGCGCCACGATCGACGGCCGCTCCTTGGCAGGGCGGCGCGACGCATCCTCGGGGGTGGCCACCGGAGCCGCGGCCGCCTTGTCGTCCTCGAGCGGCAGCCCTGCCACGATGCGACGGACCTGATCCGCGTCGAGGACCTCGCGCAGCAGGAGCGCCTCGGCAATCCGATCCAGCGCGTCGCGATGCGACTCGAGGAGTTTCCGCGCCTTCGAGTAGTTCGTGGTGACGATCCGCTTGATCTCCTGGTCGATGCGAATCGCCGTGTCCTCGCTGTAATCCTGGTGCTGCGCGATCTCGCGGCCGAGGAAAATCTGCTCTTCCTTCTTGCCGAAGGTGAGCGGCCCCATGGCGTCGCTCATGCCGTACTCGCAGACCATC
Source organism: Vicinamibacterales bacterium (assembly GCA_035620975.1). GTDB lineage: Bacteria > Acidobacteriota > Vicinamibacteria > Vicinamibacterales > 2-12-FULL-66-21 > DASPFV01. The sequence continues at coordinate 4,151 of DASPFV010000270.1, read as the reverse complement.
TTGCGGGCCATCTCGGTCGAACGCTCGAGATCGTTCCCCGCCCCGGTGGTCATGCTGCCGAACGTGATCTCCTCGGCCAGGCGTCCGCCCAGCAGGATCGCGATCCAGTCGTTGAGGTACTCGCGCGTGTAGTTGTGCTTGTCGTCGACCGGCAGCTGCATCGTCACCCCGAGCGCCATCCCGCGCGGGATGATGGTGACCTTGTGCACCGGGTCGGCATGCGGGAGGACGACGGCGAGCAGCGCGTGCCCGGCCTCGTGGACGGCGGTGACCTTCTTCTCCTCGTCGTTGATGATCATCGACCGTCGCTCCGAGCCCATGAGGACCTTGTCCTTCGCGAACTCGAAGTCGAGCATGCGGACGACCTTCTGGTTGTACCGGGCTGCGTTCAACGCGGCCTCGTTGACCAGGTTGGCCAGGTCCGCTCCGGAGAAGCCCGACGTGCCGCGCGCCAGCACGTGGATGTTCACGTCATCGGCGAGCGGGATCTTCTTCGTGTGGACGGCGAGAATCCCCTCGCGTCCCTTGACGTCGGGGCGATTCACGACGATGCGCCGATCGAACCGTCCGGGCCGGAGCAGGGCGGGGTCGAGCACATCCGGACGGTTGGTGGCGGCCACGAGGATCACGCCCTCGTTCGATTCGAAGCCGTCCATCTCGACCAGCAGCTGGTTCAGCGTCTGCTCGCGCTCGTCGTGCCCGCCGCCGAGCCCGGCCCCGCGGTGGCGCCCCACCGCATCGATCTCGTCGATGAAGACGATGCAGGGGGCGTTCTTCTTGCCCTGCTCGAAGAGGTCGCGGACCCGTGAGGCGCCGACGCCGACGAACATCTCGACGAAATCGGACCCGCTGATCGAGAAGAACGGCACGTTGGCCTCGCCGGCCACCGCGCGGGCGAGCAGCGTCTTGCCTGTCCCCGGAGGGCCCATCAGCAGCACGCCCTTCGGAATCCGACCGCCCAGCTTCTGGAACTTCTGCGGCTCCTTGAGGAACTCGATGATCTCCTGCAGCTCCTCCTTGGCCTCGTCCACCCCGGAAACATCCTTGAACGTGACCTTCTTCTGCGAGCTGGACGACAGCTTGGCGCGGCTCTTCCCGAACGAGAGGGCCTTGTTCCCCCCGCTCTGCATCTGCCGCATGATGAAGATCCAGAACCCGATCATGAGGAGGATCGGCGCCCAGGAGTACAAGAGCGTCGCCCACGGGCTGGCCGTCGGCTCCTTGGCCTTGATGACGACCCCCTTGTCGCGGAGCTCCTTCACGAGGCTTTCGAATACGCCCGGCGCCGTCGTCCGGAACTGCTCCTTCCCGTCGCCCGTGGTGCCGGCCAGAATCCCGGTAATCTCGTTCCCGGTCATCTCGACGCTGAGGACCTTGCCGTCCTGCACGAGATTGACGAAGGTCGTGTAGTCGACGGGCCTGGGCCCTGGCCGAAGCGAGGTCGAAAAGTTCCAGATCAGTACGGCCACAACGACCAGCACCATCCAGAACAGCAGACTCTTGAGGGTGGAGTTCAACCTGGGCCTCCTAACCGCCTTGCTTTCAAGAATATCACGCCTTGTGACGGCTCAGTGACCCGAAAATCCCCGGACACCGACACCCCCACGATCCACACGATCCGGTCCTTGGCATCCACGACGAGCGGCACGCAATCGCGGTCGGCCCGCGCGATCTTGCGATCGACCAGCACGTCCTGGAGCTTCCGCTGTCGGCCGCCGAGGCCGGGAGGCGCGAACCTGTCCCCTGGACGACGAGACCGCACGGCGAGCGGGTACGCTAGCCGATTGGCATCGACGGCTGCAATCAGGCCGTCCGAGCCCGGCAGCTCCTGGCCCCCCCCGGGCTCATCCGCGACCCCAGCCGACGGCAGGTCCAGGGAGCTCCTGTCTGCTCTTGCCGCCGTAATCGCCCAGCCCTGCGTCTCGAGCGTGACCTCTCCCGGTATAGACAGCGGAACGCTGAAAGAGTTCGCAAACGGACGAACCGGCTCTGTCGTCAGCAGGATGCGGCGCCCTCGCCGGATCGCCTGCTGTCCCGGAAGGCTCGCCGATCCGCCATCCGGGCCAGCCGCGAGCGCGAGCAGCTCCGCGACGCGGTCGAACCCGATGAATTTATCGGGCGCCAGAACTGTCAGCGCCAGACGAGCGACACGCGAGGCCAGGGCCGGATGCAGCGACGCGAGCGCCTCGGCGTCGAGTTCGACAGACGGCGCGGAGCGGGACCCGCCCGGCGCCACCCGGACCCCGGAAGCCGAGCGGTCGTACCCTCTTAAGACGATCGATCCCGCCAGTTCGATTGCCGCGCGGTCCAGATAGTCGGCGTCGACGCGGGCGAGCTCGGCCTGACGGGCCAGCACGTCGACGATCCCCGGTGAGAAGTGGGTCCTGAGAGACGGCAGCAGCTCGTGTCGAACCCGGTTGCGGGGGATGGCCAGGTCGAAATTCGAGGCATCCTCGCAGAAGGGCCGGCCCGCCTCGCGCAGATACGCGCGCACGTCCTCCCGGGCGACATCGATGAGGGGTCGAACGACCCGCCCCGCAACAGGGTAGATGCCAGCGAGGCCCCGTGGACCAGCCCCGCGGACCAGCCGCAGAAGAAACGTCTCGGCCTGGTCGTCCCGTGTGTGGCCGGTCGCGACGAGGTCCGCGCCGAGCGCCACGCGGGCGCGCTCGAACGCGTCGTAGCGGACTTTGCGTCCCGCATCTTCAACTGACAGGTGACGCTCGCGCGCAATCGCCCGGACGTCGGCGGCCACCAGCCGGAAAGGGAGCTGCAGCTCGCCGGCCAACGCGCGGCAGAACGCCTCGTCGGCGTCCGCCGCCTCGCGGAGCCGGTGATTCACGTGAAGGAGGCCGGCGACCTCGAGCGGTACGCGCTCGTGAATCTCGCGCAGAAGCCAGACGAGCCCGACAGAATCCGGCCCGCCCGAGAGGGCAATCAGTACGCGGCTGCCGGCGGGAATCAGCGCTCGCGTCCGAACGGTCCGCAGGACGCGATCTGCCAGCGACATGGGGAGAGGTGGTGCCGGTGCAGGGACTTGAACCCCGGACTCCGCGGATATGAGCCGCGTGCTCTAACCAACTGAGCTACACCGGCAGGAATCTGACATTATACCATCCGGTCGTCCGGCCGAGGGCATCGGGCTGGCGCGGCGGGAACACCTATCCACCTTCGACGAGCGCCGCGGCGAGCAGCGGGATCATGATCTCGTGGTGTCCCACGAGCGAGTACCCCTTGCCAATGCCCGCCACCGGCCGTGACACGACGTTGGTGCTCGGCCGGTACAGCCGGACGAAGTCCAGGTTCACAGTGGTCAGGCCGTCGAGGGACACGCCGCGATTGCGCGCGAGCGCCACGGCCTTGAGAAAGACCTCCGGGAGCACCACGGCCGATCCGCAGTTCAGATAGACGCCCTGGCCGAGCCTCGCGACGTTCGAGACGAAATAGCGGAAATCGCGCAGGCTGCCTTCGCCGAGCGCTGGGCCGGACGCATCCGGGTGCATGTGGATGATGTCGGTGCCGATCGCGACGTGGACCGTGACCGGGATCTGGAGCCTCGCCGCGGCGGCGAGCAGGCTGCACGGCGCGTGCGGCGGGTGCCGCGCCAGGAGGTACTCGCCGACGGCCTGGCCGAGGCCCTGTCCGGCCGCCACGCCCTGGTTGATGGCGGCATTGAGCAGCACGCCGGTCTCGGCGGCCATGCCGAACCGGCCGGGCCCGAGGGCCTCGTCCACTTCCTCCGACGTGGCTCCCGAAAGGGCGAGCTCGAAATCGTGAATGACGCCGGCGCCGTTCAACGCGATTGCCGAGACGAAGCCGCGCTCCATGAGGTCGATGAGCACGGGCGAGAGGCCCGTCTTGATCACGTGAGCGCCGAGACCCCAGAGGACGCCGCGGTCGGCGGCGTGTGCGGCGCGGATGGCGCTTACCACGGCGCGGAAATCGGCCGCGGCGAGGATGTTGGGCAGCGACTCGAAGAAGCCGCGCAGGCCGGCGCCTGGCGCGAGCGGGCGGGCGAAGTCATCCGCCCGCGCCTTGCTGCGGCGGGAGGCGAGGGGGTAGGTGGCGAGGGCGCTGAGATCGAAGTCTTCGTACGGGAAGATCACGCGCGTCACTATAGCCTGTCGGGGGGTCAGGTCTTGCATTGACGT
>DASPFV010000269.1:0-10542 GCA_035620975.1 Vicinamibacterales bacterium | reverse complement strand
GCAGGACGAGTTCCAGGTGAACTCGCGCCTGACGCTGAGCGGCGGGCTGCGCTACGAAACCTACACGATGCCCGAAGACATCTACGGGCGCGACGCGACGCTGATAAACATGACCGACACCGAGCCGACGGTAGGCCGTCTCTTCGAAGGTCCCCCGCGCGGAAACCTCTCGCCCCGCGGCGGCTTCGCGTGGAACGTGACGGGTGACGGCCGTACGTCGCTGCGGGGCGGCTACGGCCTGTACTTCAACACCAACAACCAGCAGAATCTGATTGTCACCGTCACCAACCCGCCCTTCACGCCTCGGCCCGTCATTCCGCGGCCATCGTTCCCGAATCCGTTCCCGAGCACCGGCAGCATCTCCATCCGCCCGGTTCAATGGGACTTGGAGAACCCGCGGCTGCACGTCTGGAACGTCAGCCTGCAGCGTGAGCTGCCGTTCCAGACGGTCGCGACCGTCGGCTACGCGGGCGCGAGAGGACGGCACCTGCTGCGCAGCTCGGACGTGAACCTCGCTCAGCCGACGACGCTCGCCGACGGCACCGTGTTCATCCCGCCCGGCACGCCACGCCGCAACCCCGCGTGGACCACCATCGAGCTGAAGAGCAGCGACGGTGATTCCTGGTACAACGCGCTCATTCTCGAGCTGCGCCGCCGCTGGAGCAACGGCCTGTCGCTGCAGTCGTCCTACACGCTGTCGCGCGCCGAGGACACGACACAGGCCTCGACGTTCTTCTCCGATGCGACCAACGGCACGACCTCGGCGATGCCGGAGTTCATCCCCGACTACAACAAGGGATTGTCGGACTTCCATGCCACGCACAACTGGGTGATGAACTTCACCTGGCAGATCCCGTTTGCCGAGGACATGGAGGGTCTGACGGGAGCGATCCTGGACGGCTGGCAGCTTTCGGGGATCGCCACCCTCCGTAGCGGGCAGCCCCTGACGGTGTTCCTCTCGACGAATCGCTCGCGGTCGCAGTGGGCGCCGTCGCTCGGACCGGGTATCGGCCCCGATCGTCCGAGCTATGCCCCCGGCCGCTCCGCCGGGGACGCTGTCGTCGGACGCCCGGACCAGTGGTTCGATCCGTCTGCCTTCGTCGTGCAGCCGGCCGGCACCTTCGGCAATACGGGGCGCGGCGATTTCGAAGGGCCCGGGCTCCAGACGGTGGATCTCTCCCTCGTCAAGAGCACGCGATGGAGCCGGCTCGGCGAATCGGGCCGGGTCGATCTGCGCGTCGAGGTCTTCAACGTGTTCAACCACGCGAACTTCGCCCCGCCCAACCTGATCGTGTTCGCGGGCACCGCCGATCAGCAGGCGCCCCTGCCGACCTTCGGCCGGATCAGATCGACGGTCACCTCGGCCCGGCAGGTACAGCTCGGGCTGCGGGTGGCGTGGTAACGGTCAATTCTGGGGCTTGAAGTACAGGACCATACCCGCGCCGGCCGCCGCGAGGACGAACCCCACGTAGAGCAGCGGGTTCGGCGGCACGCGCGGGGGGTGGAGGTACATCGTGTAGAGGACATTCACCAGCGGAGCCCCGCCGAACACGAGCGGCATGACGTAGGTGGGCGTGCCGCCGGTGCGGAACGAGAAGATGATGCACACGGCGCCGAGCGCGCCCAGCGCGCCGGCAATGGTCGCGAACGTGGTGCCGGCGCCGTTGAACCCGCGGAGCCCCTGACCCTGCGAGGCGAGCACGGCAACCGGCACCAGCACGCCGATCAGGAAGTAGGCGACGCCGACGCACAGCAGCGCGCGCATCGGGTTCCCGAGCTTGACCTGTCCCTGGTGCAGCATCGCGCCGTACACGCCCCACGACAGCACCGCTCCCGCCACGAATCCGAGCCACGTCATGTTCTTGTTGTGATGGGGGCCCAGCCCCATGGCCTGCCAGCCCTCGCGCTCGCTCGGGCCGCTGATTTTAGGCTCCCGCCTCGTTCCGGAGGCGCCGACGCCCTGAAAGCTTCCTAGAAAACCGCGCGGATGCCAAGCTGAATCTGGCGCGACGAGGTGACGGTGGTGCTGATGCGCCCGAAGGTGGCGAGCGGCGGCTCGTTATCGGCCTGGCCGCCGAACGCCCGCAGCTCCGGCACCCCGAAGTTGGTGCGGTTGAGGACGTTGAACGCCTCGAGGCGGAACTCGAGCCGTCCCGCCTGGCCCAGGCGGGCCCAGGCGAGCTGGCGCGTCAGGGCGAGATCGAGCGTGCGCAGGTCCGGGCCGCGGAGGTCGCCCCGGCCGGTGTTGCCGAATGTTCCCGCCGGCTGGAGGACGAAGGCGTTCGGGTCGAACCAGCGATCGGGACGGCCCAGCACGGCCGTCTCGGGGCCGTACCCCGGCGCGTAGGACGGACGGTCCTGACCAATACCGGGCCCGCGCGAGGGATTCCACTGCGATCGCGAGCGGTTGGCGGTCACGAAGACCGTCAGCGGCTGCCCGCTGCGCATCGTCCAGATGCCCGACAGCTGCCAGCCGTGCAGCACGCTCCGCGCCGGGCCCGTGAGGTTCCGGGCGAACGGCAGCTCCCACACGAAGTTCAGCACCCAGTTGTGGCGCGTGTCGAAGTCGGACGGCCCCTTGTTGTAGCCCGGGATGTACTCCGGCATGGCGGACGTCGTGCCGTTCGTCGCGTCCGAGAAGAAGGTGGACGCCTGCGTGGTGTCCTCGCTCTTCGAGAGCGTGTAGGACGACTGGACCGACCAGCCGGCGCTGAAGCGCCGGCGCACGTCGAGGATCATCGCGTTGTACCACGAGTCGCCATCGCTGCTCTTCAGCTCGATGGTCGAGAAGCTCCGGTTCTGCCGCGGCGTGCCCGGCGGGATGAAGACCGTGCCGTCGGGCCGCGTCACGGGCAGCGCGGTGTTCACGTCGCCGCTCCGGAGCAGGTTCAGCCCGCGCGACCCCGCGTAGCCGACCGTGAGGACGGTCCGCCACCACCACTCGCGCTGGAGGTTCACGTTGTACACGTGGACCCTGGGGTTCTCGAGATCGAACTGGATGGGACGGATGGAGATCGCGCCCGCGCGGTCGAACGGCGGGTTCGGGAAAGTCGGATTGACAATGACCGGCCGTGGCGTGAAGGGAGGGTTCGTCACCGTGACGATCAGGTTCTGGTGGTTGTTCGTGTTGAAGTAGAGCCCGTAGCCGCCCCGGACCGACGTGCGGCCGTCGCCGGAGGCATCCCACGCGAACCCGGCGCGCGGGGAGAGATTCGTCCAGGTCGGGTTCTCGTACAGGGGGCCGATCGTCGGTTCCGACGCCGAGAGGTCCGGCATCGCGACGTCGCGCCCGTACCTGTCTTCGGGCAGGGTGCTGAACTCGTATCGAAGCCCGCCGTTGACGGTCAGCCGAGGCGTGAGCTGGAAATCGTCCTGCAGGTAGAAGCCGAACAGCGTGAAGCGCCAGTACCGATCGAACTGCGCCTCGGGCGTGAGGCCGACGAAGTTGTTCGGCGCATTGCGCAGGAACGCCGCCAGGTTCGGGAAGGCGTAGATCCCCAGGCTGAACGTGGGGTTGACCATGTTGTCCTGGTAGTGCTCGACGAGGGCGCCCGCTTTCAGGAGGTGCCGGCCGCGCGTCTGGACGAGGTCGTTCTGCAGGCTGAACACGTTCTGGACCAGTCGGAGGTTCGCGGAGCTCTGCGGCCCGAACCGTCTCAACCCGCCGACATCGATGTCGCCCATGAGCCCCCGCCCGGGAACGAACTCCGGGAGCGGCCGGGACGTGTCGGCGCTGACGTTCTGGCCGATGCGCGTCCGGCTGAACCCCAGCCGCACGGTCCCGAGCGTTCGGGCCGAGAACACCTGGCGGTACTCGCCAGTGAAGAACTGGTTCCGCGAGATGAAGTTCCTCGGGAACTGCGGGTAGTCGGTCGGCAGGAACTGATCCGTGTCGTCGAACGTGTAGCGCGCGAAGACCTGGCGGCTCGCCGAGAAATTGTGGTCGATCCGGCCCTGCAGGAAGTGCTGGTCGAGAGCCTGGTCGAAAGGGAAATCGTAGACCGCGAGCCCCTGGCCGAGCGAGGGGCCGTTGGCCTGGGGATATTCGGCCAGATACGGGGCCACCGCGGGGTCCACCGGGATGGTGCCGCTCGGGAGCATGCCCTGGCGCGCATTGTCATCGGGAACGACAGTCGAGATGGTGCGGCCGAGCCGCTCGATCAGACCCTCGTATCCGACGAAGAAAAACGTGCGGTTCGTCTCGAACGGTCCGCCCAGCGACCCGCCGAACTGATTCCGCGTGAAATCGGGCTTCTCGCCGCTGTCGAAGTAGTTGCGCGCGTCGAACGCGTCGTTCCGGTGGTATTCGTAGAGACTGCCGGACCACTGGTTCGACCCCGATTTCGTGATGACGTTGATCTGGCCGCCGGAGTTGCGGCCGAACTCGGCGCTGTAGGCGTTCGCCTCGACGCGGAACTCGCGGACGCTCTCCATCCCGAGCGTCGTGCCCGCGGCGCTGCCCGCAGGGCCGTTCGTGAAATCGTTCTGCAGCGTGCCGTCCAGCAGGTACACGTTGGACCGCGGATCCTGCCCGTTCACGCTCATGCCCAGGCCATGGGCGACCACCGATCCGCCGTCGCGGTGAGGATACGCCAGCACGCCGGGCTGGAGCAGCGCGAGGTCGGTGTAGTTCCGACCGTTCAGTGGCAGCGACTCGATCGCCTCCGATCCGACGAGGTAGCTCAGCTCCGAGCTGGAGGTGTTCACGAGCGGGATCGTTCCCACGACGACATCCTCGACCTCGAGCCCTCCAATCTGGAGCGTAATCGCGAGCGCCAGCGTTTCGGCGACGGCGAGATCGACGTCACGCCGCACGTGAGGCTTGAAGCCGCTCAGCTCGACGCGCACCACGTAGCGCCCCGGTGGAAGAGAAGGCACGACGAAGCGTCCCTGGGTGCCGGTGACGGCGCTCCGGGTCAGGTTCGTGGCCGTGCTGGTCACCGTCACACTCGCGCCCGGCAGGGCGCCGCCGGTGGCGTCCTCGACCGTGCCGGTAATCGCCGACGTCGTCTGCGCGAGCGCCGCGGGGATGAATGCGGTGAACAGCGACAGCGTCACCGCCGGCAGGATCGAACGGGGATACATCAGGATTCGCTCCGGGGGCATCGAACGGGCCTTGCCCGTGAGATGCCCGCCGTGGGATAAAGACGCTTCGGACCTGCCATGCGTTTCAAGACCACCCTGCTCGCACTGGCCATCATCGGACTGTACATCCTTCACCAGGATCTGTGGTTCTGGCGCACCGCACGCCCGCTGGTCTTCGGGTTTCTTCCGGTCGGGCTGGCTTATCACGCCGCGTACTGCCTGGCCGCCGCCGCGCTCATGTGGCTCCTGACCCGGCACGCCTGGCCGTCGCACCTGGAACGCTGAGCGCCACCCGCGCGCGCCGCAGCTTCGAACTCTGAACCTTGAACCTTCAACCCTGAACCTTCAACCTTCAACCTGAGCCTCGAGCCTCGAGCCTTGAGCCCGAATTTCTGACCTTGCCGCCGACGCTAATCGTTTTCTGCTATCTCGCCGTCGTCCTGTACATCGGCATTTTCGCCTTCCGGCACCGCCCGCCCGGGCTGGTGGGCGCGGAGGACTATTTCCTCGCGGGCCGATCGCTCGGCCCGATGGTGTTCCTCCTGTCGCTGTTCGGCACGAACATGACGGCGTTCACGATCCTCGGCTCGGCCGGACATGCGTTCTCCAACGGGGTGCTCACGTTCGGTCTGATGGCGTCCTCGTCGGCGTTCGTGATCCCGCTCACGCTCTTCTTCATCGGGACGAGGATGTGGGCGCTCGGAAAGCGGCACGGCTTCATCACGCCCGTGCAGATGTTCCGGGATCGATGGGCCTGTGGGCACATCGGCACGGTGATTTTCGCGGTCCAGGCGGCGCTGCTCGTCCCCTACATCATCATCGGGGTGATGGGCGGCGGGACGGCGCTCCGCGCCATCAGCGGCGGTCTCGTCCCGTACTGGCTGGGAGGCGCCGTCGTCGCGCTCGTGGTGATGAGCTACGTGTTCTTCGGCGGGATGCGGGGCACCGCGTGGGTGAACACGTTCCAGACCGTGCTGTTCCTGTCGTTCGGCGCCATCGCGTTGATCGTGATCTCTCGCGGGATCGGCGGGTTCGATACGGCGATGGAAGCCCTGCTCGCCTCGGACGCGACGGCGCCGCTCCTGACGCGCGAGCGCGTCTCGCCGTGGTTCTTCTTCAGCTACACGTTCATCCCGCTCTCGACCATCGCCTTTCCGCACATCACGATCTTCTGCCTCACGGCCAGGCGCGTGACGCAGTTCCGGCGGACGGTCATCTTCTATCCGCTCTGCATCCTCGCCATCTGGCTGCCGTGCGTCTTCCTGGGCGTCGCCGCCAACGCCATGAACGACGTGCCGCGGATTGCCGACAAGCTCCAGGCGCGGCAGGCACTCGCGGCCGCCCCGGCCTCGCTGCCCGCCGAGGACCGCGCCGACCTTCGCCGTCAGGCGTCGGGCGACGACGTGATCCCGATCATGCTCGAGCGGTATGCACCGCTGTGGCTCGCCGGCCTGCTCGGCGCCGGCATCATGGCGGCGGTGATGGCGAGCGACTCGCAGATCCTGGCGCTCTCGACCATGTTCACCGAGGACGTGTTCGCGTATTACGGCGGCAAGGCACGGTTCGGCGAGGCCGTGCAGGTTCAGACCGGCCGGCTGTTCGTGGTGATCCTGACCGTGGTCGCCTACGTCGTGGCGCTGCGGGCTCCGCAGGGCATCTTCGATCTCGCGGTGCAGTATGCGTTCTCCGGGTACGCCGCGCTGTCGCCGCTGCTCGTGGCGGCGCTCTTCTGGAAGCGCAGTACGAAGTGGGGCGCGCTGGCGGTGGCGCTGTGGACGGCGTTCGCGGTGATGTACACCGCGGCCGTACCGGGCGCCCTCGCCTGGTCCGGACTCATGCCGGTCGTCCCCATGACGCTGATCTCCTGCCTCCTGATGATCATCGTGTCGCTGGTGACGCCCCCACCATCGGCCGAGACGCTCGCGCGCTACTAGCTTTCAGGGTTCAAGGTTCAAGGTTCCCTGGTTGCCGTACGCTCGGCGGTATATCTCGAGCGCGCCGGCCTCATCGAAGGGCCGCGGGTTGAACGTGCCGGTCCACTGCGTGGCGGCCAGCTCGGCGAGCCCGGGCAGCGCCGCTTCCTCGACGCCGCTCGCGCGGAGCGTGAGGCGGAGGCCGCCGGCCGCGGCGAGATCCTCCAGACGGCGCGCCAGGGTCTCGGCCGCGTCCTCGTCGCGCGCGCGCCGCCGGGGCGCGCCCAGGAGCGCTGCATAGCGCTCGTGCGCCACCGACGCGTTCCACCGCACCACGTGCGGCAGCACGATCGCGAGGGCGAGCCCGTGCGGCAGGTTGCAGCGCGCCGTCAGCGGATTGGCACACGCATGGGCCGCGCCCAGCATCGACTGTTCGATGGCGATTCCGGCGAAGTGAGCGCCGATCATCATGGAGGCCCGCGCCTCGAGATCGGTCGGGTGGAGCAGAACGCGTTCGAACGCCTCGTTCAACAGCAGCCAGGCCCTGTGCGAAAAGGTGTCCGACAGCGGCGTGCGCCGGGTGGTCACGGATGTCTCGACGGCGTGCGCGATGGCGTCGAAGCCGGCCATCGCGGTCACGTGCTGCGGCGCGGTGAGGGTCAGCTCGGGATCGAGGATGGCGATTGCCGGAGCGGCGGAGGGATCGCCGCAGGCCATCTTCATGCGGGTGCCGGCGTCCGCAATGACCGCGTAGCTCTGGGCTTCGCTGCCGGTCCCGGCGGTCGCCGGCACGGCGATCGACGGCAGCAGCGGCCTGGCGGGCTTGCCGTAGCCGCGGTAGTCGGCCATAGCGCCGCCGTTCGTGACGAGAAAGTTGATGCCTTTCGCGCAGTCGAGGGAGCTGCCGCCGCCGAGCGCCACGATCGAGTCGACGCCGAGCGGCTGGGCATGGGCACGGCCCGCCTCGACCATCGCGCTGTCGGGATTCTGATCGAAGTCGCGGAAGTGGAATACCTCCATCCCGGCCTGCGACAGGAGGCGGGCGGCAGCCGCGGCGTGGCCGGCATCGGCCACCCCGGCATCCGCCACGAGCAGGGTGCGGCGGAACCCGAGGCCGCGCGCCAGGGTTCCCACGCGTTCCAGCGCGCGCTGCCCGAACACCACGCGGGTCCGGGGCTGGAAATCGAAGGGAACCATTGAAGTAAACTCTATCACCCCGTCACACGTAACACGCGCATGCACACCAGCCCGTCCGCGCTCCGTCTGACCCCGACCCAATGGCTGATCTGCGTGATCGCCGCGATCGGCTTCGCGTTCGACACGTACGAGCTGCTGATGCTGCCGCTCATCGTGGGCCCGGCGATCGGCGAGCTGGTGGGCGCTGTGCCTGGCACGGCGGCATACGCGAACTGGGTGGGCCGCCTCTTCTTCGTGCCCGCGATCTTCGGCGGCATCTTCGGCCTGCTCGGCGGCTACCTGACGGATCGGTTCGGACGCCGCCGCGTCCTGACCTGGAGCATCCTGGTGTACGCGTTCTCCGCCTTCGCCGCCGGGTACGCCACCAACATCTACTGGCTGCTCGCACTGCGGTGCACGACCTTCGTCGGCGTGTGCGTCGAGTTCGTCGCCGCCACCGCCTGGCTCGCCGAGCTGTTCTCCGATCCGAAGCAGCGCGAGCGGGTGCTTGGTTACACGCAGGCGTTCGGATCGATCGGCGGCATCATGGTGACCGCCGCCTACTATCTGTCGGTGACGTACGCGGAGAGCCTGCCGGCCATTTACGGATCCCACGCACCGTGGCGCTACACGCTCATCTCGGGCATCATCCCCGCGGTTCCGCTCATCGTCATCCGGCCGTTCCTGCCGGAGTCCCCGATCTGGCGGGAGAAGAAGGCGGCCGGCACCCTGAAGCGCCCGAGCCTCGTCGAGCTGTTCGCGCCCCGCTTCCGGCGGACGACCATCGTCACCACGATCATGTTCGCCTGCAGCTTCGGTGCGGCGTTCGGCGCCATCCAGCACATGCCGCGGATCGTGCCGGGCATCGAAGAAGTCCGCGAGCTTCCGCCGGCTGCGCGGCAGCAGGCGGTCAGCGCCGTCCAGTCGTACCAGGAGTTCGGCGGGCTGCTCGGCCGCGTGCTGCTGGCGGTGCTCGCCGCGCGAATTCTCTCGCGGCGCCTGCTCTTGTGGAGCTTCCAGCTGCCCGGCCTGGTGGTGGTGCCGATCGTGTTCTTTTTTGCCGCTGATGGCAGCATGACCTGGGCGAAATGGGGCATCTTCGCGGCGGGGCTGTGCACCATCGCCCAGTTCAGCTTCTGGGGCAACTACCTGCCGCGGGTCTACCCGACGTACCTCCGCGGAACCGGCGAGAGCTTTGCCGCCAACGTCGGCGGGCGCATGATAGGTACGTACGCGGCGTGGGTCACACCTCAGCTGGCGACGATCATGCCGGGCGGCGCGCCGGCCCGTCAGCTCGCCTACGCCGCGGCGGCCGTCGCCCTCTTCGTCTATCTCGGCGGCGTGATCTCGAGCTTCTGGCTGCCGGAACCGAAGCACGAGGAGCTGCCTGAATAGGTTCAGGGGTTCAGGTGGCGGGAGGTCGGATGCGTCACGTGATTGCTGCTGCGGCGATCGCTGCTCTCGGCGCGGGCGTGGTGGCGCAGACACCAGCCGCGTTCCCGGATGTCGATCTGCACGGCCGATTGTACCGGTCGGTGTTCCAGGCGGCGCCGCCGTACCTCAGCTCGGGCGACCTCGCCGCGCTGCCCGAGAAGCTGCGGGCCCGCCTGAGCACCTATCTGACGCGCCGTGCCGCGTTCACGTCGGCCTACGAGAGCAAGGCGTCCGGGTTCGAGTCGGCGGCCAGTGACGCGAAGAAGCGGGCCCTCGAGCGGGCCATCGTGGCGGTCGTCGACGCCCCGGCCGCCGGCAAGCTCGCGCTGGGCTTCCTGACGGACGCTCCGATCGCGCACGAGTGGGAAGGCCGCCCCGACGGGCCGGCCGCCGAAGCCGCCTACGCGGAGGATTACCTCAAACGCGATGCGTCGAGCCCGCTCGCGCCGTTCCTGTACGTGTTCATCGCCCACCGCCAGCGCGCCGTGTTCGAGACGTCCGAACGCGTAAAGGACGTCGAGGGGCAGAAGGCCGCCGCGAAGAAGTATCGGGCCTTCATCCAGCGCGCGCGCGCCGCCGCCGACCCCATCTACGGCCTCATTGCGGACGACATGGACCGGCAGGCCTACGTGTACACCAACGCCGCGCAGCACCCGCGCGACTTCAATCCCGACGGTTGATGCCCCAGGTGAGCTCCCGTGCGGAGCTCCAGGTCGTCGGCACGGGTAGAACGCGAGTCCTCCCCGCGATCCGGGAGGGTCTGCGTTCTCCTGGCCCCTGGCCCTTCGCCTTCCTCCCGACGGTTGAAAGAGGGATAATCCTGACCTCTGGTGGACCTGCTGCGAGCGTCCATTGCAGATGCCGACCTGCCCGAACTGCCGTCGTGACTCCCCACCCGAGGCCGTTCGCTGCGCCGGCTGCGGCGCTCCCCTTC
>DASPFV010000268.1:0-2092 GCA_035620975.1 Vicinamibacterales bacterium | reverse complement strand
GGGCAAGCACGACATCGACCTGATTGTGATGGGAACGCAGGGACGCGGTGCCGTCGAGCGGATGTGGGTTGGCAGTGTGACGCAGGGCGTACTGAGACGGGCATCCTGTCCCGTCGTCTCGGTTCAACAGCCAAGGAGGTGAAGAGGCTCCAGCAGCCGACCGCTGCAACTGGACAGATATGGCCCGGCCGAGCGCCGCTTCATCCGTCGCTTCGGCAAGTCTGGAGAGACCGTTGGCAGACAGATCCTTGACGTAGTGATCAGGAACCAGCTGTGAGGCGGCCGACATGCCATGAAAAGAGGGCTCGTGGTGTCGATTCGCAGCGTCACCGCGTGAGGCCCGAGACTGGCAGGCGCCATGCCGATCGCCATCAACGCGCAGGTCGCCGGACGGCTGGATGAAGTATCGCGCGTGCTTCGCGATCAGGGGGCGGACCGGTTCCGCGTGCGCGCGTACGCCCGCGCAGCGGAGGCGCTGCGCCGGCTCGACCGCTCCGTGGACGTCATCTGGCGCGAACACGGGCTCGACGGGCTTCGGCAGCTGCCCGCCGTCGGCGACACGATCGCCCGGGCCATCCGGGATCTCCTGACGCACGGACGCCTGGCCATGCTCGACCGGCTCCGAGGCGCGGACCCGGTGGCGCTCATCGGCTCCGTGCCCGGCATCGGTCGCGTGCTGTTCGCGCGGCTGCACGACGAGCTGGGGATCGAGACGCTCGAAGCGCTCGAGACGGCGGCGCACGACGGCCGCCTCGAGCACGTCGCCGGATTCGGCGCCAAGCGGCTGGCGGGCATCCGCGATTCGCTGGCCCATCGCCTCGGACGCGTGCGAGCACCGGCGCCCGGCCGGCGGTGACTCCGGCCGTGGCAGAGCTGCTCGACGTCGATCGGGAGTACCGCGTCAAGGGCGCGTCTGGAGCCGCTGGTCTGCATCAAGGGCTGAGCAGCTCACTCCGGGGGCCCGGCCGCGCCGTGTATCTCGTGCACGTAGCTGGCACGGGCCTCCACCTCCGCGAGCCTGCCCGCAGCGTGCAGCGCCGCCTCGCGCAGCACCGCCTTGATCTCGTCGGCGGGTCGGTCGTGGAGCGTTCGCAGATCGTAACCCCGGGATCGCAGATACTCGTCGATGAGCGCGCGCTCGAGCTTGGCCTGCGGCTCTTCGAGAGGGACTTCGGACCGCTCCGCCTTCATGGGCTCCCCCCTTCAGGCTGTGGTCCGACCATGGTACGTCCAACCGGACAGGCGTGCTCGAGATATCTCACGGCACGTCCAGCGTGGCCGGGGGGAACTGTGGTCGGCCGCGACTTGTCACCCC
Source organism: Vicinamibacterales bacterium (assembly GCA_035620975.1). Classification (GTDB taxonomy): domain Bacteria; phylum Acidobacteriota; class Vicinamibacteria; order Vicinamibacterales; family 2-12-FULL-66-21; genus DASPFV01. Next base: position 777 of record DASPFV010000268.1, on the reverse strand, counting down.
GATGAAGCACCTCGCCGGCCACTCGATCAGCGCCAACCTCGTGTCGGCGCCGAGCGCGGGCAGGCGAGTTCCGTCCCATCACTTGCAGTCGTGACCGCGCAAATATGTCCCACGGGCGCTGCGGGATGTTTCGCGGCACCGACGACCGCCGGGCCGGAAAACCGCCAAACACAGGCCCACGGTCGAGGTACGCGATTTGCTCCGGCAGGGCCACGGACGCGATACCCGCGCTCCGGAGGCCCAGCGCTCGGGAATCGAGCTTCGGGGATCCGGCAATGACGACGACGCCATCCGCCATGACCGAACTGGCCACACTTGCCCAACGGATCCGCGGAGAGTACCAGGAGATGCCCGGCCTGCGGCTCACCGGCCGCCAGGCCTGCCGCCTCTGGCATCTCGAGTCTGGCCGCTGCGACGCCATCCTGGACGCCCTCGTGAAGACCGGATTCCTCCTGCGCCTGCGGGACGGTTCGTTCATCAAGGCGTGAGGCGGTCGCCAGGGTCGCCATCGACAAGCCCTTCACGAAGACGAGGCACCTCAGGATGCGCTTTTCAGCATCCTGTCCGCGACCCCGCGACGCCGAGAGCGACCGCAGTGAACGACGACCCGGTTGTGGCCCTGCTGCCGGGCTTGATCGCACTCCCGGTGCCTCACACCTTCTGATACCCGGGGTGCCTCTGATACCCTGGGTGCCCGGCACGACGCTGGTCGGGTTCGAGCCGCCGCTCGACGCCGAGGCACGCATGCACGTCGGAGTGGCGCCTGCGCCCGAAGAT
>DASPFV010000267.1:0-17440 GCA_035620975.1 Vicinamibacterales bacterium | reverse complement strand
CACACGCATCCGTACTCGCCGCGACGGCGAGCACCGCGAGCGTATGAGCGAGGCCCGTTTTCCCGCCTCGCGGAAGCGGGCCTCGGACGGCCAGTGCCGGCGCGGCGCAGCAGCGGCGGCTCCTGACCGAGACGCAGACCGCCCCGCGACCCGAAGGCCCAAAGCCCTGCATGTGGTCACGGCCGAGCGCCGGCCATCAGTACAATTCAGCGACTTAGGCGGTCATTTCTTCACCGCGACGTAGCTAGAGGTCTTGACCCCTCAGAATCTGTGCTCTCGAGTCACGTTTCTGGGTCATGACCCTCCGCGCGTCAGCGCGGCGTTATCAAACGATGCCATCCAGCGGGGCGGAGCCTCGATGGTCTGAGGCGCAGCCTCGCTGGACCTGACCGCGTGGATCGTGGCATAAGTCCCGGAGCGCGGCGCCCGCCGGGCAAGCCGTGAGGAGCGCAAATCGGGAATCTGCAGGCGACGAGCATCGCAGCCAGGCGGGATGCCCCGCCCGGGAGTCAGGTCACGAACCACGCGGTCAGGACACCGGCATCCGCCGGACACACGAGGGCTTCAGCATGGCGAGAAAAGCGAAGCGTATTGCCGCTCGCCCGACGAAGGCGGCGCGGGGGAAGAAGGCACGGCCGATGAAAGCGCGTCCGGCGAAATCCGGGTCGGGCGCGGCGGAGCGCCGGCGGGGCGGGATTCGCACGACCAGGGTCACTGACACGCTCCTGGCCGACATCCCTGGTGCCGAGCGCCGCGAGGTCGGCCGGGTGCGCCTCGACATCGTCCGGACGGGCGAGGCCAGGGTCAAGCGTGAGATCTATCCGCCAGGGTTCCGGTGGTCGATCGACATGAAACCGGTGACCGGCACCGACCACTGCATGCACGCGCACGTCGGGTTCCTCGCGCGCGGCGAGATCCGCGTCGAGTATGCGGATGGCTGCGTGGCCAGCTTCAGGGCGCCGCAGGTCGTCGCGATCGAGCCCGGTCACGATGGGCGTGTCGTCGGGCGTGAACCTGCCGTGCTCATCGAATTCGACTTCGAGCGCGACACGATTCGCCGGCTCGGCATGCCCGATCGGCACGGTCATTCCTGAGGCCGGGCGCGCGCCGAAGCCGTCGAAGGCGGCTCGTCGTCGAAGTCACCTGCCGATGCACTTCCCCACGCACGCGTCCAACGGTCGCGGCGTCCGGCCTATAATTGCCGGGCTTGGAGGCTCTCATGCTTCGACCAGCGTGCGTGACGGCGTTCGTCCTTCTCGCGGGGCCTCTATGGGCTCAGGATGGAGCGGCGCTGTACGCGAAAAGATGCGGGATGTGCCACGACGGCGGGGTGGCGCGGGCCCCATCAAGGCGCACCCTCAGGGAACTCACGCCGGAACGCATCGTAGCCTCGCTCTCTGACGCCGGGCTCATGCGCGTGCACGGCACCGAGCTGTCGGCCGACGAGAAGAGCGCGCTCGCCGTGTTCCTGACCGGCAAGCCGCTCGGAACGATGACGGCGGCCGACACCGTGCGGCGGTGTTCGAGTCCGGCGCCGGGGTTCTCGGAATCGTCTGTCCACGCCTGGAACGGCTGGTCCGTGACGCCCGCGAACGATCGCTACCAGGCGCAACCAGGCGCCGGCCTGACTGCCGCCGACGTGCCGAAGCTCAAGCTGAAGTGGGCATTCGGGTTTGCCGGCGATACCTCCGCGGCCGTGCAGCCGTCCGTCGTCGACGGCCGCGTGTTCGTCGGCAGCGCGTCCGGCCGTGTCTACGCGCTGAGCCTCGCCGAGGGCTGCGCGTACTGGACGTTCGATGCCGACACCCAGGTGCGGACGGCCGTCACCGTGAGCCCCGAGCGTGGCGGAGCCGCTCCTTCGCTCTTCTTCGCGGACGTCGCCGCGAACGTCTACAGCCTCGACGCCAGCACCGGCCAGCTGCGGTGGAAGAAGAAGGTCGACGATCACCCGGTGGCCCGCGTCACGGGGACGCCGCGGCTGCACGAGAACCGCTTGTACGTGCCGGTTTCGTCGATCGAAGAGTTCGCGGGCGCCGACCCCAGATACCCCTGCTGCACGTTCCGCGGGAGCGTCGTCGCGCTCGATGCGCGCACCGGCAATCAGATCTGGAAGACGTACACCATCGCTGACGTGCCAAGGCCGACCACGAAGAACAAGGTCGGGACGCAGCTGTATGGACCGTCGGGTGCCGCGGCATGGTCGTCGCCGACTCTCGATGCCGCGAGGAAGACAATCTACATCGGAACGGGCGACAGCTACTCGAATCCGGCAGCCGCGACGTCGGACGCCATCATTGCGCTCGACCTGGAGTCGGGCGCAATCAAGTGGGCTAGCCAGCTGACGGCGGGCGACGCGTGGAACGTCGCGTGCCTCAGCCCCGATCCCACGAACTGCCCATCTACCCCCGGTCCCGATCACGATTTCGCGTCACCGCCCATCCTCGTGACATTGCCGAACGGCGATCGCCGGCTCATCGCCGGCCAGAAGTCGGGAGTCGTCCACGGTCTCGATGCGGACACGGGGAAAGTCCTCTGGAGCACGCCAATCGGGAAGGGGGGTCTGTTAGGCGGCATTCAGTGGGGGTCGGCGTCGGACGGCCAGTACGTCTACGTCGCGCTTTCGGATCAGGGGCTGAAGCCGGCCGGAACGGGCGAGGGTGGCGGGGCCGGGCAGATGATGCTCGATCCGAACGCAGGCGGCGGGCTGTTTGCGCTGCGAGTCGGCGACGGCACCAGGGCATGGAGCGCACCGCCGCCCCTCTGCGGCGAACGGCCGATGTGCAGCCCGGCGCAGTCCGCGGCGATCAGCGCGGTTCCGGGCGTGATCTTCTCCGGGTCGCTGGACGGCCACCTGCGTGCGTACGCCGCCGCCGACGGCCGCGTCATCTGGGACTTCGACACCGCCCGCGACTTCGAGACCGTCAACAATGTGGCCGCCCGCGGCGGTTCCATCGACGTCGGCGGCCCGGCGATCGCGGAAGGCGTCGTCCTGACCACGTCCGGTTATCCACAGTTCGGCGGGAAGCCCGGCAACGTGCTCCTCGCGTTCAGCGTCGACGGACGCTGATCATCCGCCGCCCGGCAGAAGGCGCACCCGGACTCGGCATCGTTTGCACCGTGGACGTCTCGCCCATGCTATTCCTGTTTTCGGCCGCCCCTGGTGTAGGCAGGCCGGCTCGCAGGCTTGACATTCGGCAGGGTAAGACGATATCTTACCGCCCATGAAGACCACCGTGTCGTCGAAAGGACAGATCGTGCTGCCGGCGGAGCTGCGGCAGCAGGACGGGATCCAGACCGGGCAGGAGTTCGATGTCGAACGGATCGGGCCGGGTGAGTACCGGCTCGTCCGTCGTCGCCGGGCCCATGAAGGCCTCGTGGACTGGCTCCTCGCCTGCCCCGAAAAAGGGTTCTTCGTGTCGATCCCGTCCGAGTCGACCGACACGTTGTGAAGTTTCTCGTCGACGCCAGCGTCCTGAGCGAGCCCACGAAACCGGCGCCGTACCTTCCAGCGGTCGACTGGCTGCGTCGGCACGAAAGTGAGCTGGCCATCGATCCGATTGTGCTCGGTGAGCTGCGGTTTGGGATCCTCCTGCGTTCGAAGGGGAAGCGGCGCGAACGGCTGGAACGCTGGTTCGATGCGGGCGTGCAGAGCGTCCAGTGTCTTGCCTGGGACGCCGCAACGGGGCTGCGTTGGGCTCGACTGATGGCAGCGCTGCGCGTGTCGGGGCGAGCCATGCCCATCAAAGACAGCCTCGTCGCGGCGACGGCGCTCGTATACGATCTGACAGTCGTCACGCGCAACCGCGCCGACTTCGAAAAGGCAGGCGTCCGCGTGTTCGATCCATTCACTGACGCGTGAAGCCTGAGAGGTGATGATGCGATCGATCCTGACAGTCGCCGTTCTCGTGCCGCTGGTGGCCGGCTGTGCCGTTGAGGCAGCCCGCCAGAATGCGGGCACGGGTCAACAGCCGTCCAGCCTGCCGTTCAAGGTACAGGTGGTGGCCGACTTCGAATCGCCCTGGGCGATGACGTTCCTGCCTGACGGCCGGATCTTGATCACCGAAAAAGTCGGCACCCTCTACGTCGTCTCCGCTGACGGGCAGCAGCGGAAACGCGTCGACGGCATTCCGGCGGTGTCGAACGAGGGACAGGGCGGCTTGATGGACGTCGTGCTGCACCCCGGCTTCTCGCAGAACCGGCTCGTGTACTTCAGTTATTCCGAAGCCGGGCAGGGTGGCAAGGGGGTCGTCCTCGCCCGCGGCGCCTTTGTCGATGGCGAGCAGCCTGCCCTGCAGAAGGTCGAGACGCTGTTCCGGGCCTCGCCCTACGTGGATGGCGATGGGCACTTTGCCGGCCGCATCGCGTTCTCAGGGGACGGCTACCTCTTTTTCACCAACGGCGAGCGGCAGAAGTTCGATCCGGCGCAGGATCCCAAAGCGACGCTGGGAAAGGTCCTGCGCCTCAAGGACGACGGGACGCCGGCACCGGGCAATCCGCTGGCCGCCAAAGGATTCCATCCGGCGGTCTGGTCCTACGGTCATCGGAACCAGCTGGGCATCGCCTTCGACGCGAGCGGAAACCTGTGGGAACAGGAAATGGGTCCCAAGGGCGGCGACGAAGTGAACCTGATCCTGCCTGGCCGGAACTACGGCTACCCGATCGTGTCCGACGGCGATCACTACGACGACAAGCCCATCCCGGATCACGACACGCGCCCCGAGTTCGAGAAGCCCAAGGTGAGCTGGAATCCCGTCATCTCACCCGGAGGCCTGATGGTCTACTCCGGCAAGCTCTGGCCGCAATGGAAGGGGGACCTGTTCATTGGCGGCCTCTCCAGCCAGGCGCTCATTCGCGTCGACGTGGATGGCACGAACGCCACGAAAGGCGACCAGTGGCCGATGGGCGAGCGCATCCGCGAGCCCGAAGAGGGACCGGACGGCGCGATCTGGCTGCTCGAGGACGGACGGCGCGAGGGCAAGGGCCGGCTGCTGAAGCTGACGCCGCCAGGCTCCGGCTCACGGTGAGTGTGGCTAGTCTACGTCGATGTCGGCACGGCGCCGTCGACGGCTGCTCGCAACGAGCCGGCAGCGTCAACGAGAGGCCACTGCAGGCGGCGGCGATTGATTTGGCGTGGCAACGGGATGGCGACGCGTGTAGGATGCTGCCGGGATTCGGCGGTCAATCGGATGTCGACGAAACGGCTTGCCATTGAACGACCGGTCTGGTTCTTTCTCGTGGCAGTGCGGGTGACCGGCAGTACGAAACAACCGTGGACTGCAGGGTCTGAAGCGGTCATTCAGACGTTTGTTCCGGGCAGAAAGCTGGAGGACTCGCTGACCCTTCTCGACGCGTACCTGTCCACACAGGAGCTCGAACGGATCGACACGCTCCGCGCTGTGCGATACGAGCCGGACGAGGAGGATGTGGAGCTTCCCGGGGAGTTCTTCCAAAGGCCGCTCGAGCAGGCGGCTGCGACGAACGAGTGCGTGCTTGGCGTGTCCTTTGTGAGCGCAGACACTGCCACCTTCCGGGACAAGCTCCAGTAGTAGCCGATAGGAGGAGCCCCGTCCGTGATCAAACGAAAGAAAGGAGCTGAGAGATGAAACGACTGATCGTTGTGGCGGCTTCTGTTGCCGTGCTCGCGGCTGCCGGAGCGTTCGCAGGCGAGGTGAAGGGACCTCCCGGCACTCCGAACAACACGAACGAGACCGGCGCTCTGGATCACGCGAACTCGGCGTGCGCTGCGAGCGGGCTGAACGACCTGGACTCGACGGAGGGACAGAACGTCTCGCAGGTGCAGACCGCGGCAGACTCGTGGAAGTATTACGGGCTTCCGAAGGGCGCGCCCGGCACACTCGGACTCTGCCGGGGTGGAACTGGAGAAAGGTAGGCTCGCGGCCGCAGGCAGGATCTCGTGGTTGGCCCCCGGTTGGGGGGCCGACCCCCTCCTATTCATGCCTCAGCGCTTCCATTGGATCGACGTTCGTCATCCGCCAGGCTGGTAGTACGCACGCCAGTCCCGCGACACCGAAGAGAACGGCGGCGACAACAACCATTGTCAGCGGGTCGTCGTGCTCGACGCCATAGAGCATCGACGACATCACGCGAGTCGCCGCATCGGTTCCGACGAGCCCGATGAGGAGTCCGATCACCGTCAGCCGCATCCCTCGCTGGACTATCAATCTGCGCAGGCTGCCGGCGCTGGCGCCAAGTGCGGCGCGAATACCCATCTCTCGCGTCCGCTGGGCGGCCGTGCAGGCAATCACGCCGTAGATGCCGACGCCAGCCAGCAACAGCGCGATCGAGGCAAACACCGCGACGATCGTGCTCGTCACGCGGTTGGCCAGCATGGACTGATCGACGATCTCTGCGAGCGTGCGGACGTCGCTGAGCGCCTGGTCGGGGTTGACGCCGGCAACAGCGGACCGAACGGCTCTGTGCAGGGACTGCGGAGACATGCCGGCCCGGACGATGAGGTTGACGGCGTACGTCGGGCTCTGCTGGTTCGAGACGTACATGCCGGCGCTGATCTCATCGCCCAGACCCGTGATCTTCTCACCAGCAATGACGCCGACGATTTCCCAGGCAATCTGCCGGCCGAAATCAGTCGTGCCGGGGACGATTTCCCGCACCAGGATACGGCGCCCGATCGGATCCTCACCGGGGAACTCTCGCCTGGCGAGCGTCTCGTTGATCACAGCGACTGGCAGCCCTCCGGGCAGGTCGGTGTCGCTCAGGACGCGGCCTGCCAGCAGCTTGATACGCAGCGCATCGAAGTACGACGGGCTGACGATCTTGAAGAACGCCGGACGGCGGTCGATCCGGTCCATCGGCGCGCGACCGGCAATGGAGTAGGGCACGCCGTAGCCCCAGCCCTGCAACGGCAGCGCCGACGTAAGAGCCGTCTCACGAACTCCGGGCACGGCCTCCAGGGCAGCGCTGATCGAGGCCAGATATGCGTTGAGTTCGACGGGATCAGGGTGCTGTCCTCGAGTGATCGGCAGACCCGCCGTCAGGACATTCGTCGAATCGAATCCCGGATCGATGTCGAGCAGCTCCAGGAAACTGCGCATCAGCAGACCCGACGCGACCAACAGCACGAACGCGAGCGCGATTTCTGCAACGACGAGCACGGCGCGCACGTGTCGCCCCAGGCGGCCTGGCGTCGTGCGGTGTCCGCTCGACGCATACACGCTGCCCAGGCTGGGCTTCGTCGTCAGTGCTGCCGGGGCCGCGCCGAAGAGCAGGCCTGTCAGAAGCACAGCGGCCAGCGTGAACAGCAGGACCGACGCGTCGAATCCAATGTCCACCGCGGGAGGCAGCGCAAAGGGAGGAATCAGCGAACGGATCCATTTCAGGATCGCGTAGCCGACTGCGATGCCGACGATGCCGCCCCACGCAGCGATCGCGACGTGCTCGATCAGCAACTGCCGTACTAAGCGCCAGCGGCTTGCCCCGAGCGCCGCGCGTACCGCGATCTCCCCTTCCCGTGAAACGCTGCGTGCAAGCGCGAGATTCGCCAGGTTCGCGCAGCCGATCAGCAGCACGAACAGGGTCGCGGCGAACAGGACCGTGGCGGCAGTGCGCAACTGCGGGCCGACCAGCACGCTGGCGAGGGGATCGACGGCAACCCCCCAGCCTGTGTTCGAGCCGGGATATGCATCGGCCAGCCGCTGGGCGATGACCCGCATCTCGGCCCGCGCTTCCTCGAGCGTCACGCCGGGTTTGAGCCTGGCGCTCGCGCCGAGCCAGCGAAAATCACGCGACATGTTGGAAGGCTGGAAGGCCAGGGGCTTCCAGATCTGGACTGCGGCGCGGTCGAAAGGACTCCCTTTCTGAAGGATGCCGACCACGGTGTGCGACTCGCCGTTCAACAGGATGTTCCGTCCCACGAGGGCCGGGTCGGAACCGAAGCGGCTGTCCCAGAGCAGGTGGCTGAGCAGCACCACACGATCACTGCCGGGCTGGTCCTCGCCGGGACGAAAGGTCCGGCCCATCGCTGCCGTCACGCCGAAGATATCGAAGTAATGCACCGACGCGCGCGCGCCCCGGATCACGAGCGGCTCGCCGGCCCCGGTCAGGGTTACAGGCCAACCGGCTTCCGCCGCCATGAACTCGAAGACCCTATTCTGATTCGTCCAATCGAGATAGTTCAGCGTTGAGATGGCGTTCAGCGCGCCGGCAGGGGCCCTTTCGAGGACCCGCACGATGCGGTCCGATTCGGGATACGGCAGGGGCCTGAGCAGCAGGCCATTCACAAAGCTGAACATGGCGGAATTCGCCCCGACGGCGAGCGCGATGGTGGCAATCGCGACGGCCGCGAACCCCCGGCTGTTCCGAAGCAGGCGAATTGCGTACCGGAGATCGTGAACTACGCTTGAAGCGGCGGGCATGAGACGCGAGAGCAAGGGCCGATATTCTACTTCCAGGCAATCAGGAGCACGAATCCGACGGCCGCAAACGCCACCCACAGCGTGGCGCTCCGGTTCCGAGCGGTGAACTGCGCCAGCCAGTCCGACGGGACGGCCCAGGAGTCAGGCTCACCGAGCACGTACGCACGACCCGGCAGGCGCTCGGCGGTTACATGCGTGGCATCCGTGACTGAAAGCCGGCAGGCCCCGTCACGGTGAGATAATTGGCCCGCTTGTCGCCTACCGCCGGAACGAGCCCGGCCGGGTGGTGTTCGAATATCGCGGCGAGGGAGTGGTGTACCTCGCCGATCGCAGCCGGGACGGCAAGTCAGTGCTGGTGACCGTCGCCGGGCGAAACGGCCGTACGGTTCAGCTCGTGCCGACCGCTGCCGGCAACCCGACCGAAGTTGGCGGGAGCTGGGTCTCGCCAACAACGGCGCGGATCTCTCCCGACGGGAGATGGCTGGCATTTGCCTCGGCACAATCGGACCAGCTGCAGGTGTATGTGTCGCCGGTCCCGCCAACGGGAGAGCAATCGCAGATATCCGCCTCCGGCGGCGAACATCCGCAGTGGCGCGGCGACGGCCGCGAACTGTTTTTCATCGCACCGGACGGTTCGGTGATGTCGGCACCGATCGCTCCGTCGCCGGAGTTCGACTTCACAGCCCCACGGGTGCTCTTCAAGACCGGCCTGACCGGCGACCTGTCGTCGCAACGTTTCGTCGCCACCGCAGACGGCAACCGGTTCCTGTTCAACATGCTGCCGGAGGGTGACCGGGCCGCCAGGACGACGACCTTACAGGTAGTGCTGAACTGGACGAACGGGCTCGCGCGCTGACGGCCGATTGTCCCCGCGCGCGGTGAGCCAGAGTTCGATTGTCCTATTCCATCCGTAACACCGCGATCGGATCGACACGGGTGACGCGCCAGGCCGGAATCGCACAGGCGACGAGCGCGACACCCGACAGCATGGCAGTGACGGTCGCAAAGGTCATCGGATCCCGGGGGCCGATCTCGAAGAGAAGGCTCGAAAGCACTCGCGACAGCAGCCATGCACCGGGTAGCCCGATGGCAAGGCCGGCGGCGACGAGGACCATCCCCTGCCGGATCACCATGGCCACGAGCGTTCGCCGCTGCGCACCGAGCGCCATCCGGACGCCGAGCTCGGGCAGCCGGCGTGAAATCGACGTCGCCAGCATCCCCCCGACGCCGATCGCGGCGAGCAGCAGCGCGAGCGTGGCGAACAGGCTGACGAGCAGGGCGTTGAACCGCGGCACCGCGGCCGACCGGCTCACGATTTCGTTCATCGTCTGCACCGAGCTCACCGGCAAGGCAGGGTCGATGGCGCGAATGCGCGCCCGCACGGTCGGAGCCAGGGCCCCGGGTTCCACTTCGCCGCGCAGCACGATTCGAAGCGATCGCATCATGCCGACGATGTTGTCTGCCATCATCGCGTCTGACACCTGCACCCACGGCGTGTAGGTGTGCGGAACAGTTTCGGTATTCAGCGCTCCCTGCTTCACGTCTCCGACGACGCCCACGATGCGCATCCAGGGCCCGTGTGACGCGGCGTTGCCCCAGGCGATCCGCTGCCCGACCGGATCCGCCGTGCCCCAGAAGCGGCGCGCGAATGTCTCGTTGATGATCGCCACTGGCTCGGACGGCTGGGCGTCCGAGGCGGTGAAATATCGTCCGCGCTTCAGAGGGATGCCGACCGCCTCGAAGTAGCGGCCGGTCACCAACTCGTGCGCCACGCTGTGCGGTAGGTCACGCGTGGTCGGAGATTCCTGTTCGAGCGTGAACGCGCGACGTTCGCGGACGCTCAGCGGCAACTCCGTGGACGCGCCGACCGCGGTGACACCCGGCACCTCCGACACGTCGTCGACGAGGCGCGTGTAGAAGCCGCGAACGCTCGCCGCGTCCCTGTACGCCTGCGCGGGAAGGCTGGTCGAGAGGGTGAGCACGCGCTCGGCACGGAACCCGGGATCGACCGCCATCAGCTTCGAGAAGCTGCGCAGCAACAGGCCGCCGCCGACGAGCAGCACCGCCGCGATGGCGAGCTGCGCCGCGACCAGTGCGCCGAAGATCCGCCGTTCGCGCTGGCCGGTCGAGACACGCGCGCCTTCCTTGAGCGCGTGGCCGCGGGGTCGCGAGAGCTCGAGCGCGGGCAGGATGCCGCACAGCAACGCCGTCACGACGGTCAGGGCGGCGGTGAACAGCAGGATCCGCGCGTCGATCCCGATCTCGTGCAGGCGAGGCAGCGTCGGCGGCGCGAGCGCCACGAGCGCCCGCGACAGCCAGACGGCGAGCACCAGGCCGAGGACGCTGCCAACCACCGCCAGGAGCGCCGATTCGGCGAGCAACTGCCGGATGAGCCGTCCGCGGCCGGCGCCGAGCGCGCTGCGAACCGCGATCTCGCGTTCCCGCCCCATCGCGCGCGCCAGCATCAGGCTGGCGATGTCGGCGCAGGCAATCAGGAGGACGAACCCCACCGCCGCAAGCGCCACCCACAGCAGCGTGCGCGAGCGCCCGCTGACCTCGTCGGTGAGCGGCACCACGGAGGCGCCGAGCACGTCGGCCAGGCCGCTGAGCGTCGCCGGATACATCTCGCGCGCATTCGACCGCACCAGGGCGCGGGTATCGGCGTCGGCCTGCGTCGGTGTCACCCCAGGCTTCAGCCGCGCGACGACGCTGTTGTTGTACATGCTGCCGAACGCGCGACGTTCGCCCGCCGTGAACCCGATTGGCACGTACACATCGGCGGGAACGTTGTTGAGGACCGGCCCGCGTTGCGGAAAGGTGAAGCCACGGGGCATGACGCCGACGATCGTGAAGGGCTGGCGATCGAGGAGGATCGGACGTCCGATCGCGGACGGATCGCGGCCGAAGGTCCGCTCCCACAGCGCGTCGCCGAGGACGGCGACCAGCCGCCCCGCTTCGTCCTCTTCGCGCGTGAAGACACGGCCGAGCGCCGGCTGCACGCCAAGCGTCTCGAAGAGCGTCGCCGATGCCCGCGTGACGGTCACCCGCTCCGGCGGCTCGACGCCCGACAGCTCGTACTCGCGGTTGCGGTATGCCGCGATGGATTCGAAGAAGGCGGCGCGCGCTTCGAACGCCACGTAATCGGGGGGCGAAAACCCGAACGTCATCTTCGGGAACGTCTGCTGCACCAGCACCAGCCGGCCCGGATCGCGGTACGGCAGCGCGCGCAGCAGAACGGCGTTGACGACGGTGAACACGGCCGTCGTGGCGCCGATCGTCAAGGCGAGCGTGGCGATCACCGCAAGGCTGAAGATCGGCGCGCGCTGTAGACGGCGCGCGGCGTAGCGGACGTCCTGCCAGAGTCGAGTCATCAGGAGCTCCTTCGGAGCGGAAGGCCGCACCTGAGCCCACGCGAGGCGGCGACGGCGGCGATCGTCGGCGCGCAGGAGAATCGCGGCCACGAGGGTGTCGGCGATCAACCGTCCCCACGCGTACGGCGCACCGAAGCGGCCCAGGCGCCGGCGCTCGCGCGCGAGGCACTCGATGCAGGCCGCCTCCAGCACGCCCGCCTCACGCTGGCGCAGGTGCGGCGGATACGCCCGAAGCAGCAGTCGAACGACGCCGGACGATGGATGCGGCATCGGGTCAGGCTTTCAGCAGCTTCTTGCGTCTGGCGACTTCGACGAACCCGGCGAGCCGCCCGGCTTCGGCGGCGCACGCGCGGCGCCCGGCCGTGGTGATGCGGAAGAACCGCGGCCGGCCGCCCGCCGCCGCTGCACCGTCCGGCGGGTCGATCTCGACGACCAGGTCCAGGTCGGCCAATCGTCCGAGCGCACGGTAGAGCATCCCCGGCCACAACCGCATGCGGCCGCCGGTGCGTTCCAGGACGTCGTTCATGATGGCGAGGCCGTGCAGGTCGCGGTCGGCGAGCGCGAGGAGGATCTGGAACCAGTGTGGTTCGAGCGGGGCGGGCGCGTGAGACTTCCTGGCTGCCATGGGCGTCATGTTTATACCTATCGATATAGACACGTGCCTGAGACGCGCGCGGCCCGGAAAAGGTTTGAACGTCGGCCGGGAGGAGGGCTGCCCTTCGACCCGCTGACCTGTCTTGGGCTCCTTCAGGGCGGAGGGGCCTTCACCGCGCCGGCATCCGGTCGTCCCGGACGCACGGAATGGCCGCGCTCGCGTCGGAAGAACCGTGTCGATCGCGCGTGTGAGCAGGCCATTGAAGCGGTCGGGATCCTCCATCATCAGGAAGTGGCCGACCCCTGACAGCAGCAGCAATGCGGTGGTCTGTCGACCCGCTCACGAGCCGCCTGGACGAGCCGCCTGAGCCAGACCAACGGCTCAGGCGGCTATGATGTCGCGGGCCAGAACCGCGGCGGCGTCTCGCCGCCCGGCTAGAATCGCGCATTCCTCGGGGAGTACGCGATTCCGTGGGGCCGGCCCGTACCGGGATAGTTCCACGTCGTGATCAGCTCGCGCCGACGTACGTCTACGACCGCGACACCGCCAGTACCGGTCGGCCCCGCATCGAACGTCGCGTACACGTACCGGCCGTTGGCGGTCATCACGGCGAGATCGCCGAACGTGTCCGGCCCGCCGATCTGCACCGTTGCGATGAGCGCGAGCGTGACGGGATCGACGAACGCCAGCGTCGCCGGCGTGCCCCGGAGGCTGACCACCAGGGTGCGCTCGGACGGCGTCAGCATGACCGATTCAGGTTGCACGCCAACGCTCACCGAAGCGGTGATGGTGTGCGTCTCGAGATCGATGCGCTTGACGCTCCCGTCTCCGCGCGACGAGACCCAGAGGTCATTCCCGAATCGCGTCGCCACCGCTTCCTCCGCTCTCGGAATCGGCTTGATGCTGAACTCGATGCCGCCCGACTCGGTGTCCACGCCGGTCACCTCGTCGCCGGTGTCGTGAGCGACATAGAGCGTGTCGGTGTTCGGCGACACGAACAGCCCGTGCGACCGCGCCGCAGGATTCGTGCTCGTGGCCTGGTAGGCCACGGTGTCGGTCCTGGTATCGATCACCGCCACCGCGGGCGTCCCTTGAGCCGGGGTATGAGACGCCAGGCTGACGTAGACGGTGCGGCCGTCGTGGCTCGCCTCGACGTGGTGCGGCAGCGGGGCGACCGGAATCGACATCGTGGCGAGCGTTCGAGTATCGACCACGGTGACCGCGTTGTCCGCCTCGGCGGTGATGTAGGCCTTGCGGGCCTGCTCGGAGATCGCGATGTCATGGGCGCCGGTGCCCACCGGCACGGTCGCAACCACCTCGCCGGTCCTGACGTCGAACACCGCCAGCTCGCCACGGTCCCGATTGACGACCCAGATGGTTCCCTGCTGATTGCCTTCGCCGCCGGCCACGTCGCCGCCGGGAAGCGTCCTTTGGCCATGCGCGAAAATCGACATCGTCGCCACGAGGATGGCGCCAATCGCGGTTGCCGGGATGCGAGTGACCCGCCCGGTCACAGGTCCTGGTGTCATGAAGAGCCTCCTTGTACTCCCAGTGGCGCAGGAAGTGCGGAACCTCCCTCACGCACGGTTGTGAGGTGGCGTAGGGGTCAGGGTTTCGGGCGGTAGCGCGCGGCGGTCTGCTCGTGACGGACCCGCAGACGCTCCAGGAGGCTCACGAACTCGGGGGACTGCCGAACAGGATCGAGCATCGGATCCCGCTGCACCCAGGGGAAGCAGGGCCAGCCGGTGTCGGCCGCCCGTTCCAGCCAGGTCACGGCCGCGCCGGCGTCCCCCAATTGCGCCCACGCGGCGGCGAGGCTGTAGGCGACGTGGTGATCCATGTACGATCCGTGTTCGACGGCAATCGCACGGGCGCGAGCAGCGGCGCGGTCGCCGGCTGCGGCTTCGACGCCTGCGAGCGCCGCTTGCGAACGGACGTCCGGTCGGCCCCTGCGCTGCACTGCCGCGAGCGTCGCTCGCGCACCTGCCACGTCGCCGGTGTAGAACTGGGCGAGCCCGAGATAGTTGCGGATGGCGGGGGCGTCCGCGCCGCGCGCCAGCTGGGCCAGTGCCTCATCGCGCGCTCCGGCGTAGTTGCCGGTGAACAGGCTCCGGGTCAGTTCGAGCCTCGCGATTTCCACGTTGCCCAGCGGGTTCAGCCGATACGCTTGACGCGCCTCGTCGGCCACGCGCTCGAAGAGGCCGAGATGCAGGAAGGCTCGCATCCGAACGACGTGTCCGAGCTCGAGCGCGGGATCGATCGCCAGCGCGCGGGTCGCCTCGGCGATCACGATCGGCCAGTTGAATGCGCCATGCACGGTTCCGGCGGCGCCGGCCATCGCGAGCGTCGCCTCGGCCAGCGACGGATCGGCGGCCAGGGCCGCCTTCGCTTCACGTTCCGCGCGAGCGCCCCAGGTCACGGCTTCGGCCTCGTAGGCGTAGCGAACGCTATACCATGCGGACGCGATCGCGAGGCCGGCGCGCGCCGGTGCGTAGTCGGGATCGATCACCAGCACGCGCTCGAAGTCGTCTATCGCCGCTTTCATGTTCTTCTCGTTGTAATTCACGAGCGAAGCGCGGCCGCGCAGATAGACGTTGTAGGCTTCGGCATTGGCCGAGTAACGGCGCGTTCCGGGGCTGCGGCTCGAGTCCGGCAACTCGACCCGCAGAGCGCCAGCGACCTCCTCGGCGATCGTCTCCTGCAGTGTCGTCAGGCTGCTGCGAGGCACCTCATAGCCGTGCGCCCATCCCACGGCACCAGTCGCCGTGCTCACCAACTGAAGGTTGATGCGATAGGCGTCGCCGCGTCGCTGGATTGTCCCGTAGAGCACGTAGCCGACGTCGAGCGCTTTGCCGACCGCGGCGGCGTCCGGGGTCGTCTGGGCGTAGCCAACGACCGCAGCCGTAGAACGCAAGCCAATCTGACGAAAGGCGGCCAGCCGTGTGATGATTGAATCGGCGAGGCCGATGCCGAGGTGCTCGTCGCCTCCGGCTTCGCCGACCATGCGGAGCGGAAGCACGGCAAGCTGGACTGCGGAAGCGGACGACGCTGACGCGACCGGTCGCGCAGGCGTCAAGTAGTAGGCTGCACCTGCCGGAAGGATCAACCCGGCGAGCACCAGCGCGCTCGCTGCCCTGTGTCCCCAGATCCAGCGCCTGAACCGACCAGGCACAGTCGTCGAGCGCACCGAACCGGCGGCCTGCTTCAACGAGGTGAGCAGATCGGCCGCCGACGACCAGCGTTCGTCAGCGCGTCTCGCCAGACACCGCGCAACGATATCCTCGACGACGCCGGGTATGGACGGGACGACGGCGCGCAGCGGCATGGGCTCCACCGCGATGATCGCCGCGATCTCCGTGACTCCAATCCGCCCTGCGAAAGCCTTGTGGCCGGTCAACATCTCGTACAGCACGCAGCCAAGGCCGAAGAGATCCGTGCGGGCGTCGGTGGGGTGACCCTCCAGCTGTTCGGGCGCCATATAGGGCACCGTGCCGACGATCGTTCCCGGCGACGTCAAGTCCGACTCGTGCACCCGCGCGTCCATCGCGTGCGTCACGCGCGTTGCGTGCGACGCATCCGCTTTCGCGACCCCGAAGTCGAGCAGCTTCGCGCCGCCAGCCGTCAGCATCACGTTTCGCGGCTTGAGGTCGCGGTGCACGATGCCGGCGCGGTGTGCGGTGTCGAGGGCGGAGGCAATCTGGATGGCGTACTCCAGGGCCTCTTCGACGCTGCACGGACCCTTCGCGAGCCTGTCCGCCAGGGTGTCCCCCTCGAGAAACTCCATGACGAGGTACGGAACGGAGCGACGATCCGGCGGGCCGTCGTGGGTGCCGACGTCGTAAACGGTGCAGATGTGCGGGTGATTCAGCGTCGCCGCGGCCCGTGCTTCGAATTCGAACCGATCGCGCGCCGGTTCGTCCACTGCGACGTCGGACAGGAGCACCTTGACGGCAACGGGTCGTCCCAGCCGCGTATCGCGCGCCCGGTAGACCTCGCCCATCCCGCCGCCACCGACACGCGATTCGAGGCGATACGGGCCCAACTGTGCGCCGGAGAGGTCTTCGTCGAGCCACCCGGAGAAGGTGGCCAGGCACCCGCCTTCGAGAAACCCGGCCGCGCGTTCGTGCGCGACGAGCAGCGCCCGGACCCCGGCGTGCCAGGTCTCGTCGGCTGCGCACGCGTCCGCCACGAACTGCGCGCGCTCGGCCGGAGGCACCGCGACGGCTCGGTCGAACACGTCGCGGACCCGTCGCCAATCGTCGGGACGTAGGGCGTTCATGGCTCAGCCTGCGTTTGCTCCCATAAGCGAAATCGCGGCCCAAGTTCCCTCGTCAGGAGGTCCACCTCGCTTGGTCAACGCTCAGACAGCGGGGGGCTCATCCGGGCGTACAGCCACGCCTTCGCGACCGCCCAGTCCCGCTCGACCGTCGCGCAGGACACGTCGAGCGCGTCCGCCATCTCGTCAATCGTCAGCCCGCCGAAGAATTTCAGCTCGACAATCCGGCAAAGGCGCTCGTCCATGTCGGCCAGCTCCTCGAGTGCGCGATCGAGCGCCAGCACGTCGATGATGCTGGGCGTGGAAGCAGGCGAGTCGACCTCGAGCGTGACTATGGTCTGCCCGCCGCCGCGCTTATCGGCCTGTGCGCGTCTCGCCTGGTCGACCAGGATCTGGCGCATCAGCCGTGCGGCGACGGCGAAGAAGTGACAACGATTCTCGACTTTCAGGCGCTTGAGGTCGACCAGCCGCAGGTAGGTCTCGTGAACGAGTGCGGTCGTCTGCAGCGAGCCACCGGGCCGCTCGCCGCGAAGGCGGTTCGCGGCAACGCCCCGAAGCTCACGGTAGACGAGGGGAATCAGCGCGTCGAGCGCGGCCCTGTCGCCGTGCCGCCATTTGACCAGGAGGCGTGTGACGTCACCGGCTCTGTCCTCGCTGCTGTCGTTCATGGTCGGCAACCCACCGCCCGTGGCCGTCAGTCTACAACCTTTGCGCAAGGTGTCGGGGCGGCGATTGCGTTCACTGGCCCCCGGTCAGCGGCCGGGGCAGGCGGAGCAGGGCCGCAGGCATCTCGAACGGCACGTTC
>DASPFV010000266.1:0-17967 GCA_035620975.1 Vicinamibacterales bacterium | reverse complement strand
CGTTTGGTCCGCGCCCCGCTGCTGCGCATCGCCTGGCGCATCAGCGTGTCGTCGATTTCGATATTCGTCCGCATGTCGCCTCGATGTGTAAGAATCGCAGAAAGTTGTGTATCGGTCAAATCCGAGCTGACCGCGATAGCGGTGCTGCAGACGGCGAACTGGGGCGGATCCGCGCGCGGATGCCGGCGCTGAAGGTGTTCTGGGCGCGCGCGCCGCCGGAGCGCAGCGGCCGGCGGCGTAATTTCAAAAGGCAGGACTAAGGCCGCCAGTTCTGCACGACCAGCAGGCTCGCCGATCGCAGCTCGCCTCCAGGCGACCGCGGGATCAGGAACCGCTCGCCGCCGGCGTCCACGTCGAAGCCTCCCTGTCCGAACCCCAGCGCCGGGACGCGGGCCAGGATTGGACCGGGCTGGAAGGTCGTCGTCAGGTCCACCTCCATCTCGGCGATTCGGCGGAATTCGTCATGGAAGTAGAGCCGGTTGCGCTTCGGGCTCCAGCGGGGCCAGGCGCCGAACGAGCCTGAGACCTGCCACTTGCCGTCACCGTCGGGAAAGCGGCTCACGTAGGCCGAGAAGGTACCGCTTTCGGCCGACACGTAGGCGATGAAGCGGCCGTCCGGCGAGATGTCGGGATGGCGCTGCAGCCGTGCGGACCGCATGAGCGGCCGCGGCGTCGCGGTCACCGGGGCCACCGGGCCGTCCGGCCCGAGTTCGACCATCCAGAGATCTCCGTCCGAGGGCTGCGTTTCCCGGACGAAGACGAGCCATTTCCCGTCCGGCGAGATCACCGGCGGACTGACGGGGATCGTGCTGCCGATCAACTCGACGCGCCCGCCGCTGCCGTCGGCACGCTGCGCGCAGATGCCGGTGCCGCAGTGATACACGACGTGGCGGCTGTCCGGCGTCCACGACGGGAGCACGTCGGGTCCGCTGTCGAAGCTCAGCCGGCGATCGGTGCCGCGGGCCGCGTCGATCACCCAGACGTCGGTATCGCCGGAAGTCCCGGCCGTCGCGGCGACGAACCGTCCATCTGGAGAGATCCGCGGGTGCCGCATTGACGAGCCTGCCTGCCCCAGCACCGAAGACGTACTGCCGTACCGATCGATCCACGTGAGCCGCGCGTCGACGCCGCTCTGGTCGCCCGGCAGCATCACCAGGGTGCCGTCGCGGGCGATCGACGGCTCGCGCGCGTCTGCCACGACGAGGCTGGGCGGTGCCGTGGCCTCCAGCCGCTCGATCGAGAACGGCAGCATCCAGACGCCGCCGTCCTGCTCGAAGAGAATGTGGCCGCTCGCCGCGTAGACCGGACGCGACAGGCTGTTTCGCGGGACGTGGAGGACCTGCCGCCGCCGCTCGGCCGGCACGTACAGTTCCAGGCTGAGCGGCTCGGTCTCCACGGCGGGGTGGCGGACGAAGAGGACGCCCCGGCCGCCCGGAAGGCCCGACGCATTGTGGAAGTCTGCATCCGCGTTCGGGGCGATCTCGAGCAATGGCGCGGGTTCGCCGCCCGTGGCGGGGATCACCAGCAGCCCCGATCCTCCTGTGGTGAAGACGATACGACCGTCCTCGAGCCAGGCGGCGCCGCCGGCCGCGGTGAACGCCTGCGGGACGTGCCCGATGGCGAGCGGCGCACCGCCCGCGACCGACGCTCTCCACAGCTGCCCGCGCGCCTCGAATCCCACCTGCGTGCCGTCGGGCGACCAGAAGACCGCGTGGGCGCCGTCGCTCCCCGGCACTTCGACGGGTGCGAAGGCGTTCAGCCACTGCAGCCACACGCGTTCGGCGGCGACGAAGGCGATTGCGTTGCCGACGGGCGACACGGCGGCGGTGAACGGCGGTGCATCCCTGGGTGTGGGGATCGTGTGGCGGCGCACCGGCGGCTCGGACGGTGCGTTCAACCGCCAGCCGGCGAACGCCGCAGCGGCCGCGACGACGACCAGGACGGCGATCCAGACGGGCGTACCGAGCCGGGAGGAGGCTGCGACTGGTCCGGCATCGCCGGGCAACGCCGGAGCCTCCAGCGCGATTCGCGCCTCGCCGATGTCACGAAGGCGCTGCTTCGGATCCCGCTCGAGGCAGCGCGCGAGCAGGCGCCGGACTGCCGCCGGTGTCGTGGCCGGCAGCGCCTGGAGGTCCGCGTCGCGCGTCATGATGGCGGCGAGCGTATCGGTCAGGGTCTCCCCCGCGAAGACGGCGCGCCCCGTCAGCATCTCGTAGAGCACGCACCCGAACGCCCAGATATCGGCGCGCTTGTCGACACTCTTTCCGCGCGCCTGCTCGGGTGCCATGTAGGCGGCGGTCCCGAGGATCACGCCCATCTGGGTGAGCGCAGGAGAAGTGAAGGTAGGAGATTGGGCAGGGCTGATGCCCTCCGCCACCCCGTTCGTGTGGCAGAGCCCGTCACGGCTGCTGCCCGGGTCCAGCGCCTTCGCAAGGCCGAAGTCGAGGACCTTCACCGTGCCGTCCTCACGCACCTTCACGTTGGCCGGCTTGAGATCGCGGTGGATGATGCCGGCTTCATGGGCCGCTTCGAGCGCGGCGGCGATCTGGCGGGCGATACCTATGGCGTGCTCCGGCGGCATCGGCCCGCGCGCGATCAGCCGCGCGAGATCCTCCCCCTCGACCAGCTCCATCACCAGCGCGCGGACCGATCCTGCGTCCTCGATTCCGTGGATCTGCGCGACGTTCGGGTGGTTGAGGGCGGCCAGGGTTTTCGCCTCACGCTCGAACCGCATCAGGCGGTCGGGATCGACGGCGAAGAGCGCCGGCAGGCTCTTCAGCGCCACGTCGCGGTCGAGCTTCGTATCGCGCGCGCGATAGACCTCACCCATCCCGCCTGCGCCGAGCGGTCCGAGGATCTCGTAGGCGCCGAGCCTCGCGCCAGTCGCAAGCGTCATCAGGTCCGGCGATTATACGAGACGGTCGAGTCGACGCGCCTCGAATTCCTGCGGAATTCAGTTGAGTGGAGCATGCACGGGTGCCAGTAGACTTGCCATCGGGAAGGCACATGGGAGCGTCGCTGATGAGCGATGGCCGCTCGAGGAGTTCGAGAGCCGCCCTGAGTTATCGGCCGTGGATGACGTAGTAAAGGCCGTCGTCGCCGGCGAGCGTCGCATCGTCGTGGTCGACGTCGAGGCGACCTGTTGGAAGAAGGGCGTGTTCAGCCGGAAGAAGGAAACGATCGAAATCGGTGCCGTGCTGTTGCGGCTCGATAGTCCCCAATCGCCGTGGCCCGAGTTCCAGACGTTCGTCCGGCCGCTGCGGCTTCCTCGCCTTTCCAGCTTCTGTCGCGAGCTCACCGGCATCACCCAGGAGAACGTCGATTCTGCTCCGGCCTTCCCTGAAGCGCTGCGGCTGTTCCTGGAATGGCTGCAGCCGTCGGAGGGGATCGTTCTCGCCACCTGGAGCCGGTACGATTTGTGGCAGATCGATCTGGATCTGGAGGCTCACGGCCTGCCCGGGCTCGATCTTCCATTCCTCGATGTGAAGAAGCTTGCTGCGCGCGTGGTCGGCAGCAGGAGTTTCGCGCAGACGGTGCGCGAGCTGGCCCCCGACGCCGTCGACACGCCGCGCCACCGCGCCCTCGCCGATGCGCGTCGGACTGCACGGATCCTGCACCGCCTGCTTCGGCCCTCTGCCTGACCATTCATCAGTCTTGCCGCCCGCGCCGGGCGGACGTGATAATCGCGGTGCGGATGCACACTTCAACCGTCTGGGGGAACGATCACGACGTGCGCCCCATTCGACAATGAGCGTGTCGAGTCCTGGCTGGAAGCGCTGGCTGACTTGGGGCCTGGCCCGCACCAGCGATTATCGGGGGGGCCTGAAGATGAACCGACTGCCAGTCGCTTGCCTTCTCGCGGTAATCGCGTGGCTCGGTGCGGGACAGGTCGGCGCTGAGGTCCCCGGTTGGCAGCCGGCGGAGCGGGCGCAGCAGCCGGCACAGCAGAACCCTGCCGATCGGGCGCGCGATTTCTGGAACAAGGAGTTCGCCGACGGGAAGGTGCTCCTCCAGAAGGGCCCGAGCCCCCTGCTGGTCACGCACATCAAAGGTCGTAAGCCGGGAAGCGCGCTCGACATCGGGATGGGGCAAGGTCGCAACGCTGTCTACCTCGCCGAACAGGGCTGGGACGTCACCGGCGTGGACCTCTCCGACGTGGCGGTGGGACAGGCGAAGGCGAATGCGGCGACAAAGGGAGTCAGGCTGCAGGCGGTGGTCAGCGACCTGGATGCGTTCGATTTCGGCACGGACCGCTGGGATCTCATCACCTCGTTCTACATGCACGGCTGGCATCGGCGGTCCCCCACCGACGTGCCGGGCCGCATCTACCGGGCGCTCCGGCCTGGCGGGCTCCTGATCGTCGAGGGGTTCAGGGAGCCGCCGAACACGGTCGGTCTGCGGACCGAGGTCCTCGCCAGGGAGTACGGAAGGATGCACATCATCCGGAACGAGAACGTCTCCGAGTACCCCGCCTGGTACGAGGCCGAGAGGACGCCGCTGGTCTTCTTCGTTGCCGAGAAGCGGTTGGTCGGGCGCTGAATCCGGTATGCGGGCGCTGCACGCACCGACGGTGACCCACGCTGAGCCCTGGACTCCTGCTGTCGTATTGCCCGACGTATGTCAGTGAACGTCGCGGCGCGGCAGACGGCGGTGCCGCGAACCCCTCCCGAACAACCTTTCGATGAGCCCCCACGAGAGGAGCAGCGGCGTCAGCACCGCGGCCGAGTACATCGCCACGGTCACTCCACCCGGGCCGGTCAGCATCGTCCCGAAGCGCCGCTCGAACGGGTCGTCGTTCACCAGGTACGTCCACGTCGACGAGGGGGCCTTCGGACCGGCATCGGACAGATCGAGCGTGGGTCCGTCCGCGCGCACGTTCTCGAGCGCCTCCAGCACCGCCGCGTCGACCTCGTCGTCTATCCGTGAGAAAGACTGAATCGCGCCGCTCGTGTACGCGGTCAGCGGGTCCCGTCCACCGAGGCGGACCAGGTGAATGCCTTCACGCAGATCGGCGCAGCGGGCGAGGTGATCGCGCCACGCTCGATCGAGGCATCGCAACGTGACCGATCGCTCGGCTGCGACGACCGCCTCCTCGCCGGCGACGGCTTCGAGCGCGGCCCGGCGCTGCGGCGCCTGCTGCCAGACGTCGGGCGCCAGCTCGCCCGAGAGCAGCGCGCCGCGCCGGTCGAGGAAGAGGCGGTGCTGCTGCTCGAGCACGGCCGAGTATCGAGCCAGCGTTCGCCTGATCTCGAAGTTCTGACCTTCCACGATGCGCTGGGCGCGGGCCACCTCGCGAAGCACGACCGGGTTGTCCACAGCGGCCTCCGATCGTTCGAAGCAGCGCGCGGGCAGCAGACCGCGGATCCCGTAGCGGACGGGCAGGTCGTCCTCCAGGCTCACGAAGAACCGCGATTCGCCGGGATCGCCCTGACGTCCGGCGCGGCCCCGGAGCTGCCGATCCACGCGCCGGCTCTCGTGGCGGCTGGTGCCAATCACGTAGAGGCCCCCCAGCGACGCGACCCGCTCGCGCTCCTCCTCGCGTTCGCCTCCCAGCCGGATGTCGGTGCCACGACCCGCCATGTTGGTCGAGATCGTGACCGCGCCCGGGGCGCCCGCGCGCGCCACGATCACAGCTTCTTCCGCGTCGTTCTTCGCGTTCAGGACGGCGCACGCGATGCCGGCGTCCCGCAGCCGGGCTGCCAGCTGCTCCGACTCGGCGATCGTCGCCGTCCCCGCGAGCACGGGACGGCCGCTGCCGTGCGCCCGGCGGATTTCCTCGACGATCGCCCGCTCTTTGACCTGACGATGCGTGAATACGACGTCTGACCGGTCGACGCGTGCGACCGGCCTGTGCGTCGGGACGACGACCACGTGCAGCCCGTAGAAACGGTGGAGTTCTTCCGCCGCTTCGCTCGCCGTGCCGGTCATGCCACTGAGCTTCGGATAGCCGCGGAGCAAAGACTGCAGCGTCATCGATCCGAGGATCCGCCCGTCTGGACGGCGGTCGAGCCCCTCTTTCGACTCGAGGGCGGCCTGCAGGCCATCGGGCCAGTGACGGTCCCGCATCACGCGTCCCGTGAATTCGTCGACGATCTGAATCCTCCCGTCGCGGACGATGTAGTCGATGTCGCGACGGAGGAGGACGCGGGCGTGGAGCGCGCAGTTGACCTCCGTCAGCAGCGACAGGTTGTCGGCCGCGTGCAGATCGCCGCACTCCAGATGGCGCTCGACCTGGGCAATGCCGGCGTCGGTCAGCTCGACGTCGCGCGCGTACTCGTCGGTATCGAAATGCAGCCCCGGCGCGAGCGAGGCCACGATCGCGGCCAGGCGAGGTGCCCGCGATGTCTCCCGGTCCACATGCCCGGCGATCACCAGCGGGACCCGCGCCTCGTCGATCATCAGTGAGTCGGCCTCGTCGACGAGCGCGAAGTGGAAGGGCCGGTGCACGACACCGCCGGGATCGGTGGCGAGCAGGTCGCGCAGGTGATCGAATCCCGCCTCTCGTGCCGTGACGTAGGTGACGTCGGCCCGGTAGGCGGCGTGCCGCTGTTCCGGCGTCATGCCCTGCTGCACCGCCGACACGGTCAGCCCGAGGATCCGGTAGGCCGGGCCCATCCAGGCGGCGTCGCGATCCGCCAGGTAGTCGTTGAACGTGAGCACGTGCACGCCACGATCGGCGAGCGCATTCAGCGCCGCCGGCAGCACCGCCGCGAGCGTCTTGCCTTCGCCCGTCTGCATCTCCACGACGCTCCCGTCGTCGAGGGCGAGCGCCGCCATGACCTGCTCGTCGAACGGCCGCTGACCGAGCGTGCGGCGGGCCGCCTCGCGCACCAGCGCAAAGCACTCGTGGCGGAGACTGCCGAGCGGCGCGCCCGAGCGGGCGCGTCGGCGGAGGTCGTCCGCACTGTGCCGCAGGTCCGCATCCGGCCTGTGCGCCAGATCGTGTTCGAATGCCGCCACGGCCTCCACGTCGGGCCCGTAGCGGACGACGTCGTGGTGGACCGTCGAACCCTGCAGGCGCGCGACGAACTGTTTCCAGACAGATGCCTTCATGCACCACCTCGAATGGGCGCGGGTGCGCCCGGTTGGACTGATTGAGCCGGGCTGAGGCGTCACGAGGTGCGCGAGGTCCTGACAGATACCGCGAAGGGTGCCCCGGGCGAGACGCCGACAGCCGTCTACGCGAGCGGCGTGGACGGCGGGGCGCGTGAAGGAAGAAGCGAAAGAAGGCGAAGCGGCTGTTCGGTGCCGGCCGGGAGAACCGGGCAGACCTCGACCGGCGCCTCGTCGGGCAGCAGCACCCAGAGCGGGTCGAGGAGCGCGTGGTCGAACGCGCCGAGGCCGGGGGCGAGGGCCGCGATCGCGATGACGGCGATGCAGAACGCAGCGACGGAGCGGCGGTGCCTGCGCATCGGAGCTCTATTCTAGCGCCATCTTTCGCCGGCCGCCGTCGGTGATTACTTGCAGTCTGGTCCGGGTCAGGGTCTGGCCAACACGTCTGGTGCTCGAGCACCTCGAAGGTCAGACGCTCGCGGAACGGCTGACCAGTGAGAGCGCCGGGCTGAGGCTCGCCGAGGCGCTCCGCATCGCCAGCGAGATTGCCGACGCGCTCGACGCCGCCCACAGGCACGGCATCGTCCATCGCGACCTCAAGCCGGGCAACGTCATGCTGACGGCCGGCTCGCGAAGCTGCTGGATTTCGGGCTCGCGAAGCAACCCGGCGGCGCCGCGGCAGCCCTGGCGTCGCTGGCGACGGTGCCGGAGACGGCCACTGCGCAGGGCATGCTGGTCGGCACGCTGCAGTACATGGCCCCCGAACAGCTCCAGGGACACGCGGCCGACGCCAGGACCGACATCTTCGCGCTCGGCGAAGTGATCTACGAGATGGTGACCGGACGACGGGACGATCGGCGCCTGTTACACGGCAGTCTCGAGATACGGCGGCAGGTGACCGCAACATATATGCTAACATACATCCATGAAGCGGACGACCATCTACCTCGAGCCGGAGCTCGAGGTGCTGCTCAAGCTCGAGATGCAGCGCCAGAAGCGGCCCATGGCCGAGCTCGTGCGTGAGGCCGTGTACGCCTATGTGACCCGCGTCCCGCGCAAGATGCCCCCGGGCGCCGGCGCGTTCGCCAGCGGCCGGGCCGATACGGCCGCACGCGCGGACGACGTCCTGGCTGAAACCGGGTTTGGCGGGACGCCGTCGCCGACCCGCAGGCTCAGACGGAAGACGCGGTGAGCGTCCTGCTGGATACGGGGATCGTCTACGCGTACTACGACCGCAGCGACCGTTGGCACCGGCGGGCGCGTGCGCTCATTGCCACCGAACAGCGCGGCCTGATCCTGCCCGCTCCTGTCATTCCCGAAGTCGATCACCTGCTCGGGCGCCGGCTCGGGGCTCGAAGCCGCCTCACCTTCTATGAAGGGATCGTCGAGGGCTACTACCTGGTCAGGGATCTGGCCCCTTCCGCTTACGCGCGGGTGGTGGACCTGAATCGCCAGTTCGCCGATCTCGAGCTGGGGTTCGTCGATGGCGCCATCGTTGCGCTCGCCGAAACGCTGGGCCTGTCCCGTGTGGCCACGACCGACCGGCGCCACTTCGACCCGCTCGGCGCCGCGCTCTCGCTCGAGATTCTCCCCTAAGCGCGCGATTCCGATTCACTTGTGTGTTGAGGTGATCGCGGGTCCTGGCGCCCGACAGCCCCCACCCGTCTCGGCGCCAACAACACTTGTCACGAGCGTCGCGCCTGCGCGGCGGGCGGGGCGGCCCGTCGGGCGCCACCCGAGGCGGGTTGAACTAAATTAATGTTGACTTTGATGTTTACTTCACTATACTTAATTATTGATTGCGTTTTATGTAACCAGCAGCACCCCGATGCCTTTGCGCTCTGCAGCCACCCGATGGCTCGACTACCTCGGCGAGGAAGACCTGGCCTTCGTCAAGCGGCTGGTGCTGGCATCGGGGTCCCTGAAGGAAGTCGCCGCCGGCTACGGGATCAGTTATCCCACGGTGCGTCTGCGCCTCGATCGGTTGATCGCCAAGATCACGATCACGGACAGCCGCGATATTCAGAGCGAGTTCGAACGCGTGCTGCGCGGCCAGCACGCGGAGGGGAAGATCGATGCAGAGACGTTCAAGACGTTGCTCGCCGCGTACCGGAGCGAGACCGAGCGCTCGGACAGCGCTCATCGGTCTGCTTAGCGTCACGATTGGAACGTCAGCCGCGGCGGCCCCCGCGCAGGAGCTGACCTGGGACGCCCTGCACGAGGCGGGACGCGTCGCCGCCGGTTCCGTACTGCCGCCCGACGGCGACTCACCCTTTCATCATCTGAAAGTCGTCAGCAAGGCTCCTTCCACGGTGACGGTGGTCACCATCGAGCGCCCCGCGGTCGCGGGCCCGAGATACGCGCTGACAGGTCAGGTGCGGTACGAGGGGGTAGAAGGCGCCGGATACCTCGAACTGTGGAATTATTTTCCCGACGGCAGCCACTTCTTCACGCGGACGCTGGCCGACGGCGGCCCGATGATGAAGCTGCAGGGCACGTCGGACTGGCGGCCATTCACGCTTCCGTTCGATGCAACCGGTGCACCCCCTCCGACACGGCTCGTGGTCAATGTCGTGTTCCCGGGACGCGGCGTCGTGTATCTCGGCCCTCTGCAGCTCGCCGATGGCGGGGGGCTCGCGGGCGCAGACCCGACGCTGGAGGCCCGGGCGGGCTGGTTCGGCGGGATTGCCGGCGCGATCGTCGGATGCGTCGGCGGCCTGATCGGCGTGCTCACGTCGCTCGGCCGGGCCCGGCGCCTCGTGATCGCCGCGGCAGGCACGCTCGTGGTGTTCGGCACGATCGCCTTCGTCGCCGGCGTGGCGGCGCTCACCCGATCGCAGCCTTACGCGGTGTATTACCCGCTCCTGCTCATCGGCTTCCTTTCCGCTATCGTTCCGCTCGGCCTGATGCCCGCCATCCGCAAACGGTACGAGGAGATCGAGCTGCGCACCATGCGTGCCCACGACCTCCTGCGCTAGCTCTTGCCCGAACGGGCGCGAGGTTCGAAGTTCGATCTCCCGGGGCTGCTGCTGCGCCAGGCTCCAAATCGCCTGTGGATGCCATGCCGCGCAAGGAACGGCCGGGAGGGAGGCTCGATCGGTCCCACGTCCCCAAGGCTTCCTCTATCGATGCCCCGGGGGTCCGTCGTTCCCGGCCCTCGCCCGGGACCATGCGGCCGGTCGGGGCCGCCACTGAATGAATACTGTCGGCGTTTCCGGGATAGTGGAAGACAGACGTCATGGACGACGCCGAGGCCATCGGACGGTGCCGGGAGGGTGAAGCCGATGCCTTCCGGCATCTGGTTCAGCGATACCAGCGCCGGGCCCTCGCACATGCCAGAGCGCTGACCCGAAATGACGCCGACGCCGCCGATGCGGCGCAAGAGGCTTTTCTCGATGCGTTTCGATCACTGCACAGATTCGACGCCTCACGGGGGTTCTATCCCTGGTTTTACGTGCTGCTGCGCAACCGGTGCTTCAAGCAGCGACGCTCGTCGCACGAGCGCACGGGTTTCGATCCGCTGGCCGCGGATGCCGCCGCCGACGGCGGGCCACGCGAGGAGCTGCACGATCTCCAGCGGGCGCTCGCCCGGCTCGATCCTCCCGATCGCGAGCTCATCGTGCTGAAACATCTCGATGGATGGACGTACGACGAGCTGGCCAGACGGCTCGATATTCCCAGGGGCACGGTCATGAGCCGGTTGTTTCACGCGCGCCAGCGGCTCCAGGCGCTGGTTTCAGGCGGCGAGGGAAACGCGTGATGACGAAGCGAAGCCTGCCCTGCGAGGACGTCCGGAGGGCGGTGTGGGCTCGACTGGACGCCGAGACCGCCACCATCGCGAACAGCGACATCGACGAGCACGTGAGCGCATGTCCGGCATGTCTCGCAGCGATTACCGCGATCTCGCGTCTCAACCGCGATCTGGCTCGTCTCGAGTACGAACGGCTCGAGGTGGATCTCTGGACAAGGCTCGAGCCTGACATCGCCGGACTGACGAGTCGGGAGGGCCACGACCATCGTGTGTTCCTCGCGTTGGGCGTCGTGCTCGTGGCGTGGCGTCTCGGCCAGCTGCTCCTCGACCTGCCCGCGCCGGTCGTGAACTCGATCGTGCCCCTCGCCTCGGTCGCCTTCGTGTTGTGGCGCCTCGCCGGCGATCCGTTCGCCCTTCGCGCCTCACCGCACTACTTTCGGCAGGAGCGCCTCTCATGAACTCGAGCGAATCCGACGTCGTCCTCGCCCAACGTTATACGTACGCCACCGTGGCGCTGGTGATTGGATTCCTGAGCTTCGTCAACTTTCTCGGATTCGAGAAATCGATTCTCGCGATCGTCCTCGGACTCAAGGCTCTCAGCCACAACCCTCCGCCGGCGCTGCCGGCACGACGGTCGTGGGCCAAAGTGGGCATTGCGATGGGCACGGCTCAGGTGCTGCTGGTCGCCGGCATCCTTCTGTGGAACCTGGACCGCATTCCCGAGGTGATCGACGCGCTTCGGGCGTTGTCCGACGGCCGGTGATTCCGCCGAGAGGGCCGACTCGCTGTTGGTAGCATCCCCCCGCTGTCATCGACGTCACCGATGGGATGGACGCAGCCCGAGTACCGGCCCGTGCGCGAGCGAGCGGTAGCATGCCCATCCAGCCAGCGCCAGCAGCATCGAGGCGCTGATCGCACTGCGCGCGGCGTACCACGCCGAGGTGTCGAGCGAGAGGGGCAGGTCGAAGATCGCGAAGATCACGAACCACGCCGCCACATAGGCGAGGACGCCGAACCGTGAGAGGAGGAGGACCAGCGCTCCGACCAGGATGACGCTTCGGAGGATCGAACCGGTCATGTCCCCGGAGTCGAGCGCGATGGCGGCGAAAATCGCCATCGTGACGGCAGTGGCTGCCCAGCGATTCCGCAGGACGGCGTGCGCCAGCAGGATCGTGAAGAGCATCACCATCGAGTCGAGCAGGATGCGGGACGGACGCCGCAGAAGCTCGCCGGCGAACAGGCTCACCGGCCCGAGCGTCCGCATCATCGAGCCGGTTCCCCGGGGCATGAGCGGCAGCTGCCCGAGCCATTCCGGCAGCATCGCAACCATGTCGCCGAGCAACACGATCACGAAGCCCCCGGCCAGTCCAATCAGGATGTCGCGCGCGACGAGCGGATCGCCGACCCGTCCCCCGAGCAGGCGCGTCCACGAGATCATGGCCTCTGGCCATCGACGACGCACGAACGGCTCGAGGGCGAGGTAGTCCATCCAGATCAGGATGCTCCAGAACAGGATGAAGCCGAGCTGCTGCAGCAAGCGTCCCCAGACGTCCGAAATGGTCCCTGCGTAATGCGTCGAGACGAGGCTCGAGAGCAGAAGAGCCCCGCCGGTCCACAGCGCCACCCTGACGGCACCACTGAAATCGGCGCGGCCTGCGCGAACGTTCCGGCGCGCCAGCCAGGCGCCGGCGACGAGAGCCAGCGCCTGCACGCCGAACCGTCCCAGTTGCGCGATCCTCGTGAACGCGCTCTGCGACGCCGGCCCGGCGTCCTGGTCCGGGCCGGGCGTCCGCTCCCACGGGCCGGCGACCACGAACCAGACCGGCCGTGCCCGATACGATGCGGCTTCGAGCCGCATGGTCCACTCGGGGCGGCCGGGATACGGTCCCTGCCAGGCGACCACGGTGTCGGCGAAGGTTGGAGGCGTGCGCACCGGTGCCACTGAAACGAGCGTGCCCGGGTCCACCCCTGCAGCCTTGAACAGCGGCGACCAGTCCGCCGCGCCGTGCGGTTCGCCTTCATAGCGGTGCGGGGGGACAGCCCGGAAGGCCACCAGACGGCCGCGCGGCGAGAGTTCGACGGATACCATTGCGGGAGTGAGCAGCGGCGGGTCGTCGGGGTCGGGATTCCCGGAAGCGAGGGGGATCAGCGGACCCGGACTCTGTCGATACCAGAACTGCACGGCCGGCAGGTCCTGCGCGGCAACACGCTCCCATCGATCGTGCCGCCTGTCGCTCTCCGTCACGTATCCCATCAGCCCGAAGTTGCGGTTGAGCCCGTAAATACGGTCGAACCGCGCCTCGCCGTAGCCGAGCGCGTCGAGCAGATCCTCGGCACGCGCGGCAAGCACTTCCGGCGACCGCATTCCCGATACCAGCCGGTAGATCCTGACGCGGTCGGCGAGCCATGCCGTTGCCATCACGCCGACGACGATGGCCACGAGCAATCCCCAGGCAACCGCCGGAGCCAGCCTTCCTTCGGCTCCCGCCTGCGCGACCAGCTCGGGTGACGGAGTTTCGCCAGCGGCCAGCGCCGCTGCGAGCGGGTCGCCTCCCGGCAGGGCAGCGGCGACGGCCAGCGCGGACGGCGGCCGGTTCCGCGGGTCCGGTTCGAGGCACCGGCGGATGACCCGTTCGACCGCCGGCTCTATCTCGGGAACGCTCGTGATCGTGGAGCTCGACCCCGATCGGCTCCGGTGCTGCTCCCGCAGATCCTGGATCGAGGCGCCGTCGAACACGCGCCTGCCCGTGAACAGTTCGTGCAGCACCAGACCGAGGGCATAGATGTCGGTCTTCGTGGAGAGTTCCTGTCCCTCCAGCTGCTCGGGAGCCATGTATGCCGGGGTGCCGGCCACGTCGCCCGAGCCCACGTCGTCGGCAGCCGCGGCGAGACCGAAATCGGCGAGCCGCGCCTGGCCGCGGCCGTCGAGCATGATGTTGGCCGGCTTCAGATCGCGATGCAGGACGCCCCGGTCGTGCGCCGCGGCAAGCCCTGCGCACACCTGCCTCGCGACTTCCAGGCCCTTGTCGGGCGGCAGGCGCCCGATGCGCCGCAGCAGCGACGCGAGATCCTCGCCGTCGACGAACTCCATCGACAGGAAGTGACGGCCGTCCACGTCGTCGACGTCGTAGACGCGGCAGACGTTGGGATGCGAGATCTGTCGCGCAATCCGGACCTCGTTGAGAAACCGTTCGAGGCGCGCCGGATCGCGGCCGAATTCCTCCGGCAGGAACTTGAGCGCAACCGCCTGACCGAGCTTGAGATCCTGCGCCCGGTACACTTCGCCCATGCCACCGCGTCCGATGAGGCCGACGATCCGATAGCGACCCTGCAGCACGACTCCGGGCGTAAACCCGCCGTCGTCGAAGGTGCGCGCCGCGGAAACCGCGGCGGCAGGCCCTTTCGTCTCCAGCCGGGTTGCGGCGGCGTCGTCGTCCGTCATCGCGCGTATAGCATAGCGTCCCTTCCGCCGGCGCAGGAGGCTGCAGACGGAGGAGCAGGCAAAGGCCGCGCGATTCGCCATGCGGGTCGACAGCCGGCCGACCGAACGATCCCATTCCGGGGCCCGAAGGGGAGCTGACGCGCCGGGGCACGGCGGGGTTCCTCGCCCGTGACGGCAGGCGGGCCGGACGGCGGAGCAGCGGTGACCGATTGACAAGGTCAGGGAGATGTCAGTCGCAGGAGCCGTCCTCCAGACGTCGCGATGGCGCTGAAGAGGCGTGCTCCGCGTGCGACCCCTGGACACGCGGACGGAGGCTTTCCGGCTCGCCGGCGGACTCGAGGCCGGCGTCCGCGTCCGGCGCGTCGCCGCACGCGACCTGCACTATCATTCGCGGTATGCGCATGACCGAGGAGGAACT
The DNA here is from genome assembly GCA_035620975.1 of Vicinamibacterales bacterium. Taxonomy (GTDB): domain Bacteria; phylum Acidobacteriota; class Vicinamibacteria; order Vicinamibacterales; family 2-12-FULL-66-21; genus DASPFV01. The sequence continues at coordinate 3,303 of DASPFV010000266.1, read as the reverse complement.
GGCCCGCCGCCTCGCCGAGGCCGACCGCACGCGGGCGATGCTGCGGCGGTGCACCGTTGAATGGCGCACCGTGGGGGAGCGTGTCCTGGCGGACCGCCGACGTGGACCTGACCGACCCGACGACCGTCGCCCTGCTCGCGGCTGAGGGGTTCGAGGCCGCCGGACATCGGTACGCTCTCTACGGCGGACTGCTGACCGCCGTGTATGGCGAGCCGCGTGAGACACGCGATGCGGATCTGGCCGTCGTGGACGTCTCCGTGGCAGCCGCCGGGGCAGCCTTGAACGCCCTCGGCGTTCAGGCGTCGATTACGTTCGAGAACGTGCGATTCGGCGGGCTTCTTGTGTCGCGCCTCACCGTGATCGCGTCGGGGCCGAGCACCGGGCTGAACACCGTCGATCTCGTTCGCCCCCGGAGCCAGCGGTACGCGGAGCTGGCGGTCCGGCGGGCCGTCGTCGTGCCCCTGCGCGCCACGCGTGTGCGTCTCCTCTCCCTCGAGGACTTCATTCTCTTCAAGGTGCTGTCGACACGCGAGCGGGACGTCGAGGACGCGCGCACGGCCATCCGGCGCAGCGGCGATGCACTCGACGAGCACCTGCTCACGCGCGAGATTGCGGCGCTCGAGCTCGAGCTTCCGGATGTCGACGTCCGGGGCCGCTGGACCGCCACGCAATCGGCCTGAGTGCCCATCCAGTCCACCGCGCCGTCCTCGCGTTCGCACCGAACATGAGGGCCACCAGCGACCGCCGGAAGCTGGGAGGCCGGCCGGTTCCACGAACGCAGCGGCGTCGCCTGGACGAGAAGGCGGCGCCCGATCACACGGCCTTCAGGAAAGTACTGCTGTGCAAACGCTTCGTTCACCACCAGCACGAGCGGTCCCCGTGCAGTCGCGGCGATCGAGCGGACGGCCCTCCAGGACCGGAATGCCCATGGCTGCAAAGTACCCGCGACTCACGAAGGCGCACTCTGTGGATGGATGCGCGACCGTCGCGCCCTGCCACGTTCTCTTCATGCCAGAAGCCAGTGCCACAGGTTGCTCTGCGGAGCGGCGGGAACTGGACCGCTCCGGCCGCCTTCACCCCGGGAGACGCCGCGGCGATCGACAGGCGCCCGGCGCGGGTGCTCCCCTCGCTGGCGCGCCCGAAGCCACGGTTCCGGAGCTCGCGTGCCGCACGCCGGTCTCGCGCGCGACCCGCAGGAGGTCCGCGCGCATGTCGGCCGCGCTCTGATGGCGGCGATCCATCAATCCCGCGGCACGAGCCGTTTCAGCTCCTCGGCCCAGTTCTGCACCACGACGAGGCTTCTGGGACCGCGAGCCACCGCGCCGCCTTCGACCTTGATTCGGAGAAAGCGCCCCCCGTCCGGCGAGACATCGTACGTGCGGCCGGCCTGCGTTCCGCTTCGCGCGCGATACGGGCCCGGGGCGATGACCGGTGACGGCGGTCCAGTCCTGAAGGGTGCGCCATCCCGGATGGCGTCGACAGCCGCCGACATGAGAGTTCCATCCGGGGCGAGGTAGAAGAGCTCGCGTCCGTCGTGCGACCAGAGCGGCTGCGATCCACCGCCCGCGGAGACGAGCCAGCCATCCCCATCGGCGTCGGCGAACGCTCGGACGTGGATCTCCCGCTGCCCGGACGGATCCGACTCGTACGCCAGCCAGCGGCCGTCCGGAGAGATCTCCGCGCCGAACTCGGAGAAGGGCGTTCGTGTCACCCAGGTCACTGGCCGTTCGCCATCGAGTGACAGCAGGGCCAGATCCGGCGGCTCGCGGCTCGACGCACTGTCGGCGAGCAGCAGGCGGCGGCCGTCGGGCGTGAAGCCGAGTGCGCGCTGCACGTGCGTGCTGTCGGTCAGCCGGTCGAGCGTGCCGGTGCCGTTCGACGGTTGCCAGTACAGGTTCAGCGAACCGCCGGCGCGCGCGGACGAGAAAACCACGCGTCGGCCGTCCGGCGCCCACACCGGTGACGCGTCCAGCGCCGGGTGGAACGTCAGCGGCGTCAGCGTGCGGCGCGCGACGTCCCAGATCCAGACGTCCAGCGCGTCGTCGCGGCTGTCGACGGCCACTCGAGCGCCGTCGGGCGAGAGTCGTGGGTACACGTACGCGCGGGGCGGAGTTCCGAGCGCTTCCTCGCGTCCCCTGCGGTCGACCCACACGAGCGTGCCGGGCGGAATGGACGTTTCCAGACGCGGGGAAGGGAAGTCGCCGGGCGAGTCGGCCCTCACGTACACGAGCGTGCCGTCGTCCGACACATCGTAGTTCGCGGCACCGGTGTTGACGGCGGGATCGCCGGCGCGGGCGAGGCCCCGTACGATGGGCACGCGTTCACCGATCACGCGGCGACGTCCGGCATCGAACCCGATCGCGAACAACGTGTCGCCCTGCGCGTAGACGAGGTGGCCGGTCGAGACGTAGCGGGCGTCACTGCCGCCACGCACGAGGACCGTGCGCTCGTCGCTCGAAACGGACTGGACGACAATCTCCGCCTGATCCCACCGACTGGAACCGGACACGCGGGTCACGGTGAAGAGCACGCGATCTCCGCCAGGCAGCTGCCGCGGGCCGTACGCCTGCTCGCCTTCTGCCGTCGGGATGACGAGCGTCGGTGTGCCGCCGTCGGCGGAGACACGCATGACGCCTCCAGGCTGTCCGAACAGGATCTGGTCGTCCACGCCCCAGCTCGCGCCGAACACCGGACCGGGGGTCGTGCAAATCACCACGGGCGATCCGCCTGCCGCCGGAACGCGTATCAACCGGCCGTCGAAGTAGGCGATCGACCGGCTGTCGGGCGAGAAGAACGGGTTGCCGAGGGCCGTCTCGGTGTCCGCGAGCAGCCGCGCGTCGAGCGCATCCATGGACCGGACGTAGAGTCCCTCGGGCGTCGCGAAGACGAAGGCGCGGCCATCGGGCGAGACAGCCATCACGGGCCGGCCGTTGTTCCTGAACGCCTGCGCCTCCGGCAGCACATGCTCGAAGCGTCGTACCTCGCGCGGCGCGACCCGGCGGACCGTCAGTACGGCCGCGAGCGCAAGGGTTGCGACGCACACGGCGACGAGCGTCACGCGCGGCCACGGAACCCGGGTCAGCGGCATGCACGCTACATTACACTCACCCGCGTGGAAGCGCGGCTTCGACGTCCTGCGCGACGGCGCTCAACCGATCCAGGGTCTTCGGCCGGTCGGAGCGCCTCGCGCCGCGGGGACTGCTCCCGCACCTGGTGTACACCGAGCGTCGGAGGTGGACATCGAGTCCAGCAGGATCGACCTCAGCGATGCAGTTCGACGCGTGACGCGGCAAGTCACTGGAC
>DASPFV010000265.1:0-2748 GCA_035620975.1 Vicinamibacterales bacterium | reverse complement strand
TCCGCTTCGACCCGGATGTCGACGCGCTGACCGGCTGCGAGGATGGCGCCGTCGGGCGGCATGATCCGGAATCGCGTCTCGGCGGTCGCCGCTTCGGCCGTGAACAGCGACAAGGAAAGAACAGACAGCAGAAGTGTGCGTGGCATGGGTCGAGTCGCCTCTCCGACGTGTTGCCCGCGGCTCGCGAAGGGGGCTGATCGCGTCAGCCTGAGTCCTCCCCTATTCGGTCCTCAGGCTCGCCATCGGATCGATGCGGGCGGCCCGGCGAGCCGGTACGTAGCTGGCGAGCAGCGCCACCAGCAGCAGGATCAGGGCTATGGATCCGAAGGTCAGCGGATCCGTGGGACGGACTTCGTACAGCAGCGCGCTGATGAATCGTGTGAGGACGAAGGCGCTGGCGAGGCCGGCCGCGACGCCAGGCAGCGCCAGCACGAGCCCCTGCCCGACGATGAGCCTGAGGATGCCGGGGGGAGTCGCCCCGAGGGCCATGCGAATGCCGATCTCGCGCGTGCCCTGGCTCACCTGGTACGCGACGACGCCATAAATACCGACCGACGCAAGCCCCAGTGCGAGCGCCGCCAGCAGGGACAGCAGCAGCGTGGCGAACCGTCTGCGCGCCAGCGACTCGTCGACCCGATGCTCCATCGTCCGCACGTTGTAGATGGGCAGATCGAAATCGAGCGCACGGATCTCCTTCGAGGCCACTGCCGCGAGCCCCGCGGGATCGCTGCCGGTCCTCATGACGATGTTCATGGCTCTCGAAGGCGCCTGGGTGTGAGGGTGATACATCGCAATCCGCGAGTCGCGCTCGTCGAGCGTGTACTGCTTGATCCGGCCGACGATGCCGACCACCGTCAGCCACGGCGCGTTCGCGTCGGCGTCCATGCCGCCACGCCGCAGCCGCCGGCCGAGCGGATCCTCACCGGGCCAGAGCGCCTGGGCCATGTGATCGTCGATGACGACGACCCGCGCCGTGTCCCGGGTGTCGAGCTCGGTGAAGAGCCGCCCGCGGAGCAGCGGAATCTGCATCACGCTGAAGTAGTCCCCGCCGACGGTGCGCTGGTCGACGTTCACGAATGATTCGCCGGAGGGCAACGGCCGGCCCTCCAGCACGATGGGGCCCCAGGCGAACATCTGGCTCAACGGGAGCATGGACACGCCGCCGGCCGCGGAGACGCCGGGCAACGTGCGCAATCGGCTCCAGAGCTGTTTGTAGGTCTCGAGCACGCGCTCCACGTCCGCGTACTTCCGTCCGGTCATCGTCAGCTCCAGCGTGAGCACGTTGGAGGGGTTGAAGCCGGGCGGAACCTGCTGCAGTCGAACGAAGCTCCGAATCAGGAGCCCGGCCCCGACGAGCAGCATCACCGACAGCGCCAGCTCCGCGGCGACGAGCAGTCGGCGCAGGTTCTGGCGGCGGCTCCAGACGCTGGTCGCGCCGCTGCTGCCGCGGCCGGCGTCCTTGAGGCTGGTGTGCAGGTCCGGACGGCTGAGGCGCAGGGCCGGCGCGAGGCCGAAGACCAGCCCCGCCAGGACGGACACACCGAGGGTGAAGAGCAAAACGTTGACGTCGACCCCGATCTCGTGCAGGCGCGGGACGCTGCGCGACCCGAGGGTCCGAATCCCCTCGAGCACCCAGAACGTCAGGAGCAAGCCGAGCGCTCCCCCGGCAAGTGCCAGAACCAGGCTCTCGACGAGGAGCTGCCGTAGGATTCGCGTCCGGCTCGCCCCGAGCGCGGCGCGCACGGCGATCTCACGCTGTCGCGAAAGCGCGCGCGACAAAAGGAGGCTCGCGACGTTGGCGCAGGCAATCAGCAGCACGAACCCGACCGCCGCCATCAGCACCGTCAGCGAGCGTCGCACGTCGCCGACCACCTGCTCCTGAAGCGGCACGATGCTGAAGGTCAGCCCGCCGTTCGGGGGGTACACGTCGGGGTGCTCAGCCCGCAGCCGCGCGGTGATGGCGTCCATCTCGGCCTGGGCACGATCGAGTGGCACGCCGGGCTTGAGCGTGCCGATCAGATTGTAGTCCTCGGCGTTGCGGACGCGGGCCGCATCGGCCTGCAGGGGAAGCGGCAGGAGGATTTCGGCGTGCTCCGCGCCGCCGAGGGTCGGCAGCACCTCCCGGGGCAGGTCGAAGGAGGCCGGCAGCACCCCGATGATCTCGAACGGCTGGCCGTTCAGCAGGATCACGCGGCCGATCACGGCGGGGTCCCCGCCGTACCGGCGCATCCAGGTGCCGTGACCGAGGAGGGCCCGGCCCGTGCGGCCGGGCCGATCGTCGTCGGGGTCGAACGCCTGGCCGAGCGCGGGCGTCACGCCGAGCATGGGCAGGAGGTTCGAGGACACGCGCAGGGTGCCGACGCGCTCGGGCTCGCCGTCGCCGGTCAGATTCCAGTTTGCGCCGATGGCGATGGCCACGTCCTCGAAGCCGGTGTGCCGGGTCCTGATGTCGAAATACTGGGCCGTGGAGAACCAGTCCTCGGCGACGCCGAGGCCTGGCGATCGGTTCCAGAGGATGACCAGCCGGTCGGCGTCTTTATAGGGGAGTGGTCGAAGGAGGAGGGCGCTGGTGACGCTGAAAATGGCGGTGTTGGCGCCGATGCCGAGCGCGAGCGAGCCGACGGCCGCCAGCGTGAACGCGGGTGTGCTGAGGAAGGTGCGCAGCGCGTACCGCAGGTCCATGTGGGGCCATTATGGCCGGGTGGGGTCAGGTCTTGCACTGACGTACGAAGGAGCGGTAAGGAGTCT
>DASPFV010000264.1:0-67689 GCA_035620975.1 Vicinamibacterales bacterium | reverse complement strand
TCGGCTCGACCTTTGCTTGGGTTCTGAGCCGGGACTCGCGCCGCGGAGGAAATTATCACAGCCTGGCCAGAAGAGTAGTCCATCGCCATGAGTCGCGATCATCGAAAGCTCCGCGTGTTCGCTCTGGCCGATGGCCTCGTGATAGACGTGTACCGAATTACGGGGGCCTTTCCAACGACCGAGCGGTACAGCCTTCAGGCGCAGATCCGTCGTGCCGCCGTCTCCGCGGCCAGCAACATCGTGGAAGGTTCTGCACGCGCCACGACCTCTGAGTACTTGCACTTTCTGAACGTCGCTGCCGGCTCCGCGGCCGAAGCCGGCTATTTACTGACCGTAGCCTCTCGACTCTCGCTCCTCGAGGAGGCAGACCGCAGGAGCCTGTCTGATCGCTACTCCGAGCTCTCAGCCAGCCTGCAGGCCCTGATTCGTGCGCTCCGACCGCATAGACGAGAGCCAAAGCCGGAGCCGTGAGCCCTGAGCGAGAGCCCTGAGCCCTGAGCCCTGAGCCCTGAGCCGAGAGCCCAGAGCCCTGAGCCAGCCAGAGCCCAGAGCCGAGAGCCCTGAGCCGCTCTCAACGGTTCCGCCACCGATCCAGCGCCACCGCCAGGACGATGATCGCGCCCGTGACGATCTGCTGAACCCAGTTGGGCAGCCCGCGCTGCGAGCAGCCGATCTCGATGACCGCCATCGTGCAGGCCCCGAGCACCGTGCCGAGCACGGTGCCGCGACCCCCGGCCAGGCTGCCGCCGCCGATGATCACGGCGGCGATGACGTCCAGCTCGAGGCCATCGGCGACGGTCGGATCGCCGACCGAGAGGCGCGAGAACTGCAGGACGCCGGCCACGCCCGTGAGAGCGGCCGACACCGTGTAGACCGCGATCTTCGTGCGCTCGACCGCCACGCCGCACAGCCGGGCCGTGCGCTCGTTGGAGCCGATGGAGAAGAGGTGCCGCCCGAACCGCGTGTAGCCGAGCGTGCCGGCGACCAGGAGCCCGAGCGCGATCACGATCCAGATGCCGGAAGGCACGATCATCGCGCTGTCCGGGTCCACCGTCCGCAGCAGGTCGTTCAACCACGTGGTCGGCGTCTCGATCCGCCGCTCGTCGGCCATCCCCTTCGCGGCGCCGCGCACCAGGATCATCATGCCCAGCGTCACGATGAAAGGGATGACCCTGAGCGACGTGATGAGCAGGCCGTTGGCGAGGCCGCACAGCGCCGCCACGCCGATTCCGCCGACGGCGGCCGACAGCGGCGTCGCGTCGGTCCTCAGCATCAGCGCGATCACGACGGTGCTCAGCGCGACCACGGAGCCGACCGACAGGTCGATGCCTCCCGACACGATCACCATCGTCATCCCGAGGGCCGCGGTGCAGACAATGGCGGTCTGGCGTGCGATCAGCTCCAGGTTGGCGCCCGCGAAGAAACGGGGCCCCACGAGGAAGCCGAAGATGCTCGAGACGAAGAGCAGGCCCAGGAGCGGGCCGGCCGTCTCGAGCAGCCGGCGCGTGCTCACGCGGCGTCCTCCGCGCCGGTGGCGTCCATCATCAGCTGGTGTTCGTCGAGCGCCGACGCGGGACGCGCCGGGCCCAGCGAGCCCCGGCGCATCACCGCGATGCGGTCGCAGAGGCCGAGCAGCTCGGGAAGGTAGCTGCTGACGAGCAGCACGGCGCGCGGCCGGGCGGCGGCCGCCGCGACCAGCTGGTCGAGGAGGGCATAGATCTGCGCCTTGCTGCCGACGTCGATGCCGCGCGTCGGCTCGTCGAGGACCAGCACGTCCACGTCGTGGTGCAGCAGGCGCGCGAGCGCGACCTTCTGTTGATTGCCTCCCGAGAGCTCGCCGACAGGCTGCTCCGGGTCGCTGCAGCGGATGGCCAGCCGCTGAATCCACGTCAGAGCCGCCGCGTCCTGGCGCGAGGGCAGCACCAGCGGACCGGGCCCCAGCCCCTCCAGCCGCGACATCGTGAGGTTGTGGCTGATCGGCAGGCCGACCGCCAGGCCTTCGCCCTTCCGATCCTCGCTGAGCATGCCGACGCCCTTCGAGAGCTGGACGCGGGGAGTTGGCCGGCCCGTCCAGGCACCGACACGCACGCGGCCGTGCTGCACCGGCTCCAGTCCGAAAACGCTTCGCAGCAGGCGCGTGCGGCCGGCACCCAGCAGGCCGGCGATGCCGAAGATCTCGCCGCGGTGCAGGCGGAAGCTGACCGAGGCCGGTCCGAACGCATCGACATCGAGCAGCGCCTCCCCGCGATCGCGGCGGGAGCGCGGGTAGAGATCGTCCACGTCGCGGCCCACCATCAGCGTCACGATCTCGGAGGACGGCGCCGCGGATCCGGTCTCGCCGGCGACGCGGCCATCGCGGAGCACCACGATGCGATCGGCCACCTCCTTCACCTCCTCGATGAAGTGCGAGATGTAGACGATCGCGTGGCCCTCGCGCCTGAGCTGCGCGATCACCTCGAAGAGCCGGCGCGTGTCCTCGCGGCCCAGGCTGCTCGTGGGCTCGTCCATCACGAGCACGCGGCAGCCGACGGCCAGCGCCCGCGCGACTTCCACGATCTGCTGCCCCGCCACGGAGAGCTCGCCGACCGGCGTGTCGAGCGCCATTTCGCCGTGGCCCAGGCGGGCCAGCGCGGCCCGCGCCGTCCGTCGCACCTCGGACCAGCGCACGAGGCCGCCCCGGGACGGCTCCATCCCCAGCACGACGTTCTCCATCACGGTGAGGTGCGGCGCCAGCGACAGCTCCTGGTAGATCATCGCGACGCCCGATCGCCGCGCGTCCAGCGGATGGCGCGGCTGGTACGCCTCGCCATCGAGGCGCATCGTCCCGGCGTCGGGCGCGATCGCGCCCGAGAGGATCGACATGAGCGTGCTCTTGCCGGCGCCGTTCTGGCCGACGAGCGCGCACACCTCGCCCGCCGTGACGGAGAGATCGATGCCGTCGACGGCCCGCGTGGCGCCGAAGGCCTTCCGGATCTCCCGCATCGCGAAGCGGGGCGGAGCTAGCGTGTCAACCATTGCGAAAGGTCGGGCTCCAGCAGCTCCTTCGCCCCGGGCTCGTCCATTTCGCCAGGCGTGATAAGGCGGACCCCCGTGTCGATCCGGCGCTCCACCTGATCGCCGCGGATGTGCGCCACGAGGGTTTTGACACCGAGGTAGCCCATCTTCACGGGATCCTGGACGACGAGGCCGTCGATCTGGCGGTTGCGCAGGCCGTTGACGAGGTTGGGCGACGCGTCGAATCCGATGAAGCGGATCTTGCCCGCCCATCCGTTGTCCTGGAGGACGCGCAGCATGGCGAACGACACGGACTCGTTCGGGCAGAAGATCGCATCGACGGCCGGCAGGCCGTCGGGCCCCTTCAGGGAAGTGAGCAGCGCTTCGGCTTTCTTGTAGGCCCCTTCCACGTCGGCGCCGCCGAACTGGTTCGAGCTGACGACGCGGATGCCGTCGTGCCCCTCGAACGCGTCGAGGAATCCCTTCTCGCGGCGCGCCGTGCTGTCGTGGCCTTCCGCGTAGCGGAGGAGGACCACGCGGCCCTTCCCGTTCAGGAGCTTGACCGCGTGCTCGCCGGCCAGCCGCCCGCCTTTCTCGTTGTCGGTGGCGACGAAGCTGACGTAGTCGTCTCCCTTCAGGCCGGAGTCGAAGATCACGACAGGGATGCCGCGCCTCATGGCGCTGGACACGGGGCCGACGAGGGCGGATTCGTCGAGGGGCGCGAGCGCGATGCCCGCCACGCCCCGCGCGATCGCGTTCTCGACCTCGGTGACCTGCGATTCCCGGTCGTCCTCCCGCAGGGGGCCCCGCCATACCACGGTGATGTCGAGCTCCTGCGCCGCCTTCTCGGCGCCGGCGTGGATGCTCTGCCAGAACGCGTGCGACGTTCCCTTCGGGATTACCGCCACCGTCAGGCTCCCCTGTCCGCCATTCCCCCCGCACGCCGCCATCAGCAGCACGCCCGCGACCCACCGCAGCCTCGCTCTCGGCATATCCGAACCTCGTCGCATCGAACCTTGCAACCCTGAACTTGAACGCTGAACCCTGAACCCGAATTCTACGCCTCAGCCCTCGCGACCCGCGCCATCCGCCGACGCCGCCACGTACACCTCAGGGTCGAGTCGTGTCCTCGCCGCATAGAGCGGAGGCAGCCGCTGCAGGAGCTCGCCGACCGCCGCCTCCTCCACCAGCGTCACGGTGCACCCTCCGAACCCCCCGCCCGTCATCCGCGTGCCGATTACGCCGGGCAGCCCCGTGGCTATCTCGACCATCGCATCGAGCTCCGGGCAGCTGACCTCGTAATCGTCGCGCAGGCTCCGATGTGATGCGGCCATCAGCGGCCCGAGCGACGCGAGGTCTGCCCGACCGAGGGCCCGGGCCGCGGCCTCCACCCGGCCGTTCTCGGTCACGACGTGCCGCGCACGTCGGAACAGGACGTCGGGCAGCGCACCCCGGGCGTGGTCGATCTGTTCGATCGTCACGTCGCGCAGGCTGCGCACGTGGGGATAGAGCGCCGCCAGGCGGACGACGGCCTCGCCGCATTCGGCGCGGCGGCGGTTGTACTCGCCGGCGGCAATCGAGTGACGCACGCGGGTGTTGGCAGCGACCAGGCGGATGCCGGGCGCGAGCGGGATGTGCCGGGCCTCGAGGGACCGGCAGTCGAGCACGAGCGCAGATCCCTGGCGCCCATGGCAAGCCACGAACTGGTCCATGATGCCGACGGCCGCACCCGCGAACTCCTGCTCGGCGCGCTGACAGAGTCTGGCGATCGCGGTCCGCGCCATCGTGAACGCCGTCAGATCCAGCAGCGCCAGCGCCACGCTGACCTGCAGCGCGGCCGACGAGCTGAGCCCTGCCCCAATCGGCACCTCGCTGTCGATGAGGAGCGTGGCACCGGCGAGCGGGCAGCCTTCCGCCACGAGCATCGACGCAACGCCCGCGACGTAGTCGCTCCAGTGCCCGCGCGGCTGAATCGGCTGCGTCAGGTCGATCTCGACGCGCTCGTGCAGATTCGCCGACTCGACGACGAGCAGGCCGTCGTCCCGGCGCGCCGCCGCTGCACGGCAGGAGAGGGCCAGCGCCGCCGGCATCACCAGGCCGTCGTTGTAGTCGGTATGCTCCCCAATCAGGTTCACGCGTCCGGGCGCCCGATACACGAAGGGGTCGCCGCCGAAGGCTGCGCGGAAGCGGTCTTGCAGCGAAGCGGAGGGAGCCGTGGCCACCGACAGTGACGTTATCATGAGGACCTTCGGGGTTCAGGGTTCAGGGTTCAGCGCTGCGGCGGGCGGGCATCCATGGGCACATCGATCAGCCGGCGCGAGTTTCTTACCTTCGACGGACGGGAGCGGGAGTCGGCACCGGGGGAGGGGCACTGGATTCGTGTCCACCGGCGGATCATGGCCTGCCGGTTCGAGGTGCTGCTGCCCGGTGAGCACCCCGAGTGGGTGCCCGCGGCGCGGACGGCGCTCAACCTGGCGGATCGGCTGGAAGCCCGGCTCAGCGTGTTCCGGCCGGAGAGCGAGCTCTCGCAGATCAACCGGTTGGCGGCCGCCGGACCGGTTCGCGTGCATCCGGCACTGTTCGTGCTGCTGCAGCGCGCCTCGGCGCTCAGCGCCGCGACCGACGGCGCGTTCGACATCACATCGGCGCCGCTCAGCCGATGCTGGGGGTTTCTGCGCCGCGCGGGGCGGGTGCCCCCGGCCGAAGACGTCGACCGCGCCCGCCAGGTCGTAGGGATGCGGCACGTGGAGCTCGACGCGGCGGCGGAAACCGTGCGCTTCGCCCGGCCCGGGGTAGAGCTGAACCTCGGGAGTATCGGCAAGGGCTATGCGCTCGATCAGATGGCCGCAAAGCTCGAACGACTCGGCGTGGTCCAGGCGCTGCTGTCGGCGGGCCGCAGCAGCCTCCGCGCGATCGGATCGGATCGCGGCGGATGGCCGGTGGCGCTCCGGCCGCTGCTCTCCGGCGGGACGCTCGCGCGCGTCGTCCTGCGCGGCGCCGCGCTGGCGACCAGCGGCGCCGGCGAGCAGTACGTGCTCGACGACGGCCGCCGCTACGGCCACGTGCTCGATCCGCGTACCGGGTGGCCGGCCCAGGGTCTGCGGAGCGCGACCGTCGCCACGCGCAGCGCTGCCGACGCGGACGCCCTGTCCACGGCTTTCCTCGTCGGCGGCCTCGCCCTCGCTGCCCGGTATCACCAGGCGCATGCCGACACGCTCGCCATCCTCTCGCAGGACGATGCGGATGATGCGATTGTCGTGGGAGCCTGGGATGGTGCGATGATTGAGACCTCGAGCTGCCGCTGAATGACCTCCAGAAAACCCTTCGACCTGTCGGGCAGGACCGCCCTCGTCACGGGCGCCGGCTCCGGCATCGGCGCCGCCATCGCCGAGACCCTCGCCAGTGCGGGCGCCTTCGTGTTCGCGACGGACCGTGACGAGGCCAGCGCGCGTGCCACCGCGTCCCGCATTCAGGACAGCGGAGGCCGCGCCGCGCCGCTGGCCCTCGACGTCACGGATGAAGAGGCGTGCGGCCTGGCCGCAGCAGCCGTGATCGGCGCGGCCGGGCACCTCGACGTGCTCGTCAACAATGCGGGCATCGGCCACGTCGGCACGATGGCGACCACGCGGGGCGAGGACCTGGACGGCCTGTACGCCGTCAACGTGCGCGGGGTGTTCAATGTCACTCGCGCCTTCATCGCCGGGATGCTCGCGCGTCGTTCCGGCAGCATCGTGAACATGGCCTCGGTCGCCGGCACGGTCGGAATTCCCGATCGCCTCGCCTACTGCATCACCAAGTTCGCCATCGTCGGGCTCACGAAGGCCATGGCGCTGGACCACGCTGCGGACAACGTGCGCGTGAACTGCATCTGTCCCGGCCGCGTGGAGACCCCCTTCGTGGCGGCGCGGCTTCGCGAGTATCCCGACCCCGAGCGCGCCTACCGGCAGATGTGCTCGACCCAGGCGCTCGGCCGGATGGGACGTCCCGACGAGATCGCCGCGGCGGCGCTCTACCTGGCGAGCGACGAGGCCGCGTTCGTGACAGGATCGGCGCTCATGATCGACGGGGGCTGGAAAGGCTAGTGGAGAGGGTCGCGGGCCCGGCCCCGTCAGGCTTCCGCGGACAGGCGGGAGGCAGGGGCACTGTCGTACGCGCGGCGCTCGTCGGCGGGCCGATGTACGACCCGCTGTACGAATCCATCCCGGCTTTCGAGCAGGGGACAGGGATCCGCGTCGAGGTGGTCGCGCGGCTCCCGCATCCCGAGCTGAACGCCTTCGTACGGCAGGCCTTCGGCGCGGGCGACCCCGGGATCGACCTCCTCTCCACCCACACCAAGTACGCACCGTCGCAGGCCCGGTGGCTCTCCGCACTCGACGACATCGTTGACGAGGCCCAGAGACAGGATCTGCTGCGGCGGCCGGCGGAGCTGGCCACCATCGGAGGCCGTCTGCTGCAGGTGCCCCGCAACGTCGACGTGCGGCTGCTGCACTACCGACGTGATCTCCTGGAGGATCCGTCCGAGCGCGCGGCCTTCGAGCGAAAGAGCGGGCGTCCGTTGAGGATGCCGGCGACGTGGGGGGAGCTCGTCGAGGTCGCCAGCTTCTTCACCAGGCCCGGTCTGTACGGGTTCCTGTTCCCCGGTCGGGATTCCGGCCTGTTCGGCACGTTCTACGAGCTGCTGGTCGGCGCGGGGGGCGAGCTGTTCGACGCGTCCCTGCGGCCGGCGTTCGATTCGCCGGCCGGCGTGTGGGCCGCCTCGACGATCGCGGAGCTGCACCACGTCCGTGCCGTGACGCCGCGCGAGCTGCCCCGCTGGCACTACGACGAGATCTCGGCGGCGTTCCGGGCGGGCGAGGCCGCCATGGTATGCGACTGGCCCGGCAGCTATCATCTCTATCGGTCGGCGGCGACGTGCCGCGTCCCGGACCACGTCGGGCTCGCGCCGCTCCCGGCGGGCCCCGCCGGCGTCCGCGCCGCCTACGCGGGCTGCCACTCGTTTGCCATTCCCGCATCGGCGCCGAACCGGTCCGGCGCAGGCCGGCTGCTCACCTTCCTCACGTCGTTCGACGCACAATTGGGCGAAGCGCGCCGCGGTGCCATACCGTGCCGCGCGAGCGCGCTCGCGCGGGTCCGGCAGGAAGCTGATTCGGACGCCGCGGAGAGCCGCAGGTGGGCCCTCCTGGCCGACGCCGAAAAGACGATGATCATTCCGCCGCGCTTCGCGACCTATCCCGGGTGCGAGGACGCCATCTGGCACGCGGTGCAGCGCGCCATGCAGGGCGAGATTCCTCCGGCGGAGGCCGTGCGCCAGGCAGCGGCCGACGTGCTGCCCTTCGTGACCGCGGCGGTCAGCTCGTGAGCGACACCCGGGAGTTTGCCGGGCGGATCGCGCTCGTCACCGGGGCGGCGCGCGGCATCGGCCGGGCCACGGCCCTTCAGTTCGCCAGGGCCGGCGCCGCCGTGGTGCTCGTCGACCGCGAGGAAGCCGAAGCGACACAGCTGGCGACGGACCTCTGCGCGGCGGGAGCCAGCGCGCTCGCGGTGGAGGCCGATGTCACTCAGCCCGCGGCGATGGCCGACGCGGCCCGGCGCTGCGCCGGCGCCTTCGGCGGGCTCGACGTGCTGGTGAGCAATGCCGGGATCCATTTCGCCCGCGCGATCGACGAGTACACGGAAGAGGAGATCGACCGGCTCGTGGCGGTGAACCTGAGAGGTGCGCTCAACGTCATCCGGGCAACGGTTCCACTGCTGCGGCAGTCGCGCGGCTGCATCGTCTGCGTCTCGTCGATGACAGGGATCGTGGGTCAGGCACGTGGCGCCGTGTATGTGGCCACGAAGGGGGCCGTCATCTCGCTGACCAAGGCCCTGGCCCTGGAGCTCGGGGCCGACGGCATCCGTGTCAACTGCGTCTGCCCGGCGGGCGTGGACACGGCGCTGATGCGCGGGTGGGCCAACACGCTGCCGGATCCGGAAGGCGTGCTCCGCGGGCAGGCGGCGATGCACCTGACGAACCGCATGGCGGAGCCAGACGAGATCGCGTCGGCCGTCCTCTTTCTGGCGTCACCGGCCGCGTCGTTCATCACGGGCGTCGCGCTGCCCGTCGAAGGCGGCGCGACGCTCGGGTATCGGCGGGGCTGAACCGTTTCAGGAGTCAGGATTCAGGATTCAAGGTTCCAAGGTTCAAGGTTCTAACCCTGGAACTCTCCGCATGCAGCTTGAGTCGCGCAGGCACGAACCCACGGCCGGCACGATGCTCACGATTGACGAAGGTACGGTGGCTGTTTTCGTCAGGGCATCTCGTGTCAGCGTGGCATCGTTGCATCGTGGTTGTCGTGGGGTCGTGTCTCCATGACAGACCCGAGTGAGTGCCGAGGGAATACCAGGCCTGGGTTTGGCCAGGGTCACCGGGTTCAGGCGTTGGCGCGGTCGACCGGGACGGGGCGATTCTCGCGCGCCGAGCGGTAGATTGCCTCCACGAGCGCGACGCTGCGGCGGCCCTCGCGGGCGTCGCACGCCGGGCGGCCGCCAGTGGCAATCGCGTTCAGGAAGTCCTCCAGGATCCGCCGATGCGGTGTCGCGTCGCCCACGATGGGTGAGGCTGCGCTCTGAGCGCCGGCACCGTCCGGCGGTGTCGGCCTGTCGTCCGATGGCGTTTTCAGATCGATGCCGGCGAGCCGATCGTGATCGAGGATCAGCGTTCCCTCCACGCCGGTGAGCTCGAGGCGCCTGGCGTAGCCCGGATAAATCGAGGTGGCCGCCTCCAGCACGCCGAGCGCGCCGCTCTCGAACTCGAGCGCGGCCACCACCGTGTCCTCGACCTCGATGCGGTGGACCCGCGTGGCGGCACGGGCCGAGACGCTGACGACGTCGCCGAAGAGATGCAGGAGCAGATCCGCGGTGTGGATGCCCTGGTTCATGAGCGCGCCGCCACCGTCGAGCGCCCACGTGCCACGCCAGCGCGAGCCGCCGTAGTACTCGGGCGGCCGGTACCATTTCACGTGGCCCGACGCCAGCACCGGGGTGCCGAGCCGCCCGCTGTCGACGAGTGATTTCATGCGCCGGACGTCGGGCTTGAGACGGTCCTGAAAGAACACCCCCACTTTCACGCCGGCGCGCTCGGCCTCGGCGGCCAGTTCGTCCACGCGGGCCACCGAGATATCCAGCGGCTTCTCGACGACGACGTGCAGGCCCTGCCGGACGGCGGGAATGGCATGGCCGGCATGGAGCCCCGACGGACTTCCGATTGCGACGAGGTCCATCGGCCTGTGCGCGAGAAACTGCTGCACGTCAGTGTAGGGCGTGGCGCCCGCCCGCCCGGCGAGCGCCTCCGCCCGTTCACGCGTCCGCCCGCATACGGCGACGACCCGAACGCCTGGGATCTCGCGCGCCGCGCGCGTATGCGTGTCGCTGATGTTCCCGGCGCCGAGGATGCCGATGTGCACGTTCTCCAGCTCCCATCTCCGGCCTGTCCCGGCGCCCGCCGACGTATCAGGACGGTAGACCGATCGCGCCGGCCGCGTCTCAGCTCGTGGCGAGCCGACGGATCCTGATGTTGCGATACCAGACGCGATCGCCGTGGTCCTGCAGCAGAATGTGTCCCTTCTGCGGCTTCCCGAAGCGCTCGATCCCCTTGAACTTGCTCGCCTCGACGGCCTTCAGCAGATCCGGGCTGGCGAGCTCGTACTGCAGGACGCGTGTGCCGTTCAGCCAGTGCTCGACCGTCCGGCCCTGCACCACGATGCGCGACTGGTTGAACTCGCCCGCCGGCTTGAGCGGCCGGTTCTCCGCGGCCAGTACGTCGTAGAACGCCGCGGTCTGCCGATTCGGGCCGACCTTCGCGTCGGCGTGGCGCTCGTCGTCGATGATCTGGTACTCGTGCCCGATGGCGGCGTCGCGGTCCTCGAGGACGAAGTACTTCACGCCGCTGTTGCCCCCCTCCGACACCCGCCACTCGAAGGTCAGCTCGAACTGGTCGTAGGTGTCCGTGGTGATGATGTCGCGCGCCCCGCGCGTGTCCTTGCCGTCGCCGGGGTCGATCGCGAGCATCCCGTTCTCGACCTTCCACCGCGTTTCCGTCGCATCCGCGCGCTTGTAGCCGCGCCAGCCCTTCAGGGACTGGCCGTCGAACAGCAGCGTCCACCCGGCCTGCTTCTCGGCATCCGTCAGCCGGGCGGCCTGCTGACCCGCCGGCGTCTGCGCCAGCCCCGTCGCAGCCGCCCCGACGAGCATGAACCCCACCAGCGAGCGAACGATTGGTCCTGACATGTGCACACCTCGCTGTCTTCGAATCACCGCGTCGAACCCTGAACCCTGAACCTTGAAGCTTGAACCTTGAACCCGATCTACCAGTTATGCATCGTCCCGTCTTCCTTCCGAGCGACAGGCAGGTATGCGGCCACGTAAGGGAACGTGGCGGCGAGCGCCTCGTCGATCCCGACGCCGAGGCCTGGCGCGTCGCCCGGGTGCATGGCCCCTGACTCGAACGTATAGGCGTGGCGGAACACACGCTCGGTGTCCTCGTTGTGCGGCATGTGCTCCTGCACACCGAAGTTGTGCACGCTGAGTCCGAAGTGCAGGGCCGCAGCCATGCACACCGGGCTCAGGTCGGTCGCGCCGTGGCAGCCGGTCTTCACGTGATACAGCTCCGCGAGCGCCGCGATCTTCCGGAGATGGCTCAACCCCCCGGCGTGCGTGACGGACGTGCGAATGTAGTCGATGAGCTGCTCCTGGATCAGCTGCTGGCAATCGTAGATCGAATTGAACACTTCGCCGACGGCCAGCGGCGTGACCGTGTGCTGGCGGATGACCCGGAAGCCGGCCTGCAGCTCGGCCGGGACCGGGTCTTCCAGCCAGAACAGCCTGGCGGGCTCGAGCTGGCGGCCGAGGCGGCCCGCTTCGATCGGGCTGAGGCGGTGATGGACGTCGTGGAGCAGGTGCAGCGCCGACCCGAACTCCCGTCGCAGGCGCTCGAAGAGCGAGGGCACGAACTCGAGGTAGAGCTCGGTGCTCCAGGCTGTCTCGGGGGCGCGTCCGCGCTCGGCCGGCTCGTACGTCCGGGTCTTGCCGACGCCGTAGGCATCGGACAGGCCGGGGATGGCGCACTGCGCACGAATCGCGCGGTACCCGGCCGCGGCGTGGCGGGCCACGGATTCGAGGGTCTCCTCGACCGTTCGACCACTGGCATGGGCGTACACCATGACGGACTCACGGGATGCGCCGCCGAGCAGCTGGTACACGGGCCGGCCGGCGGCCTTGCCCAGGATGTCCCACAGAGCCGTGTCGACGGCACCGATCGCCGTCATGGTGACCGGGCCGCGGCGCCAGTAGGCCCCCTTGTACAGGTACTGCCAGGTGTCCTCGATGCGGCGAGCGTCGCGGCCGATGAGCAGCGGCACCACGTGATCGCGGAGGTAGCTGGCCACCGCCAGCTCACGCCCGTTCAGGGTCGCATCGCCCAGCCCGTCCACGCCGTCTTCGGTGACGAGCTTCAGCGTCACGAAGTTGCGGCCGGGACTGCAGACGATCACGCGGCCGTCCGTGATTCTCATTCGCGGCGACGTTATCACGGATGGTCCGGGAGCACCGATTGGCGCGGATAGCTCCGAACACGGGACGCGGACGTGTCCCGTCAGAAACGAAGCCGCACCGTCACGCGGGGCAGAATCGGTGATTCAGGGCAGCGTGCGCGCGGCCAGGCTGGACTGGCGGACGAGCAGGCGGGGCGGGATCACGACGCGCTGGAATGGCCCTTCGGGGTGCGGGCCCATCTGATCCAGCAGCAGCTCCGCCGCCTTGCGTCCCAGGTCGTCGCGTGACCAGCTGACGGTGGTGAGCGGGATCCGCAGCAGGTCGCCGTAGGCCACGTCGCCGGCTCCGACGACGGCGATGTCTTCCGGCACGCGAAGGCCAGCCTCCCAGATTGCCTTCATGGCCCCGATGGCCGCCGGATCGTTCGCCGCGAACACGGCGTCCACGCTGCGCCGGTCGATCAGCATCTGGCGCATCGCGCGATACCCGTCCGTCTCCATGAACCCGCCGCGGACGACCCAGGACGGATGGAATGGCAGGCCGAGCTCCTGCACCGTCGCGAGATACCCTTCTTCCCGTCGCTTGGCGTGAAGAATCGGCGGGCCGGCGATGTGCGCGATGGCGCGCCGCCCCTGTTCGGCCAGGTGGGCGGTCGCCAGCCGTCCGACCTGCTCATCGTTGGTCAGGACGCGATGGCACTTCACGCGCGGGTGATCGTCGCGGTCGATCATCACGAGCGCGCAGCCGAGTGCCGTGAGGCGCTTGAGGACGTCGCTGTTGGTCGACGCATGAACGGAGGCGAGCACGATGCCGTCGACCTGCCGCGAGCGGAGCATCTCGAGCTCGGAGCGCTCCTTCCGCGGATTCTCGCCCGAGCTGCAGAGCAGGATGCCGTAGCCCCGCGCGCTCGTGACCGCCTCGATCCCGGCAACCACTTCGACGAAGAACGTGTGCATGAGATCGGGGATGACGACGCCGAGGGTGTGCGTGCGCCGCAGGGTGAGGCTGCGCGCGACTGCGTTCGGCCGGTAGCCGAGCTCCTCCACCTTGGCCAGCACGCGCGCGCGGGTGGCGGGTCCGATGTCGGGCTGGTCGTTGAGGACCTTGGAGACCGTCGTGATCGACACCCCGAGCTCGGCGGCAATCCGCTTCATCGTGGTCGGGGTCATGGGGCTGTGGACACGGCTCCGCTGGCAGTGCCGGGACGGTGAGTGAGCCGCTGGATCGCTCGATTCTATACCGCCGCGGACGGCCGAAGTCCTCCGAGCGTCCTGTCGTAACCGTAACCCCGCGACCTGGCGAGAAACCTGAATCCGGACCCCGGAATCGGGAATCGCCGAGCCCCGGTAAGCGCTCCTCCGGCCCCG
Organism: Vicinamibacterales bacterium; assembly: GCA_035620975.1. Taxonomy (GTDB): domain Bacteria; phylum Acidobacteriota; class Vicinamibacteria; order Vicinamibacterales; family 2-12-FULL-66-21; genus DASPFV01. Next base: position 53,800 of record DASPFV010000264.1, on the reverse strand, counting down.
CCGGTATAGTACGGAGATGACCGATGGTCTACGGGCTGCCGAAGTCGATCAGACCGACGTCGGCAGCTATTTCGTCGCCAATTACCCCCCCTTTTCCGTCTGGACGGCCGATGCCGTGGGGTTCGAAGCCCGGCCGGCGCTGACCGGGGCCCCTGCGCCCGTGCCACTCGGCCTGTACCTGCACATCCCGTTCTGCCGGAAGCGGTGTCATTTCTGCTACTTCCGGGTCTACGTCGACAGGAACGCGCGCGAGGTCGAGCAGTACCTGGACGTGCTGGCTCGGGAATGGGAGCTGTATCAGCGCATGCCCGCGGTGGCGGGGCGCCGCCTGGACTTCGTTTATTTCGGGGGCGGTACGCCGTCGTTTCTCTCCACCCGCCAGCTCCAGCGCCTGGTCTCGCGCCTGTCGGCGTCGACCCCGTGGTCGAGCGCCGAGGAAGTCACCTTCGAATGCGAGCCCGGGACGCTGACGGAGCCGAAGCTGGCGGCGCTGCGGCGGATTGGGGTTTCGCGCCTCAGCCTCGGCGTCGAGAATTTCGACGACCGCATTCTGGAGCTGAATGGCCGCGCCCATCGTTCGCCGGAAATCGGGCGGGTGTACCGGCAGGCCCGCGCGCTCGAGTTTCCCCAGATCAACATCGACCTGATTGCCGGCATGCTGGGCGAGACCGACGCGAACTGGAAGGCGTGCATCCGGCGCACGCTGGAGCTCGAGCCGGACAGCGTCACGATCTACCAGATGGAGCTGCCGTACAACACCACCATCAGCACGGATCTGTTGAAGGGGACGGGCCGGTTCGCGGAGCCCGTGGCGAACTGGTCGACGAAACGGCGCTGGGTGGCCGAGGCCTTCGATGCGCTCGAGCGGGCCGGCTACACGATTGGCAGCGCCTACACCGCGGTCCGGGACCCCGAGCGGACGAAGTTCATCTACCGGGACCGGCTCTGGGAGGGAGCGGACCTCGTAGGGCTGGGCGTCGCATCCTTCGGGCACGTCAACGGAGTGCACGTCCAGAACCTGGACACGTGGGAGAAGTACAGCGCCGCGATCGAGGGCGGCGAGCTGCCGCTCGGCCGCGCCTACCGGCCGAACAGCGAGGAGCGTCTGATCCGCGAGCTGGTGCTGCAGCTCAAGCGCGGGTCGATCCGACCGGCGTACTTCGCCGCGAAGTACGGCGTAGACGTGCGCACGCGGTTTCGCGACGCGCTCGATACACTCGAAGCGGACGGATACCTGGCCGAGCGGTCCGCTCACCGCGTCGCGATCACGCGGGAGGGCCTGCTTCGCGTCGACGTGCTGCTGCAGCGCTTCTTCCTGCCGCAACATGCGGGGATTCGCTACACGTAGGTGTCACCTCCCGGCTCCGGCTTCAGTTTCCAGCCCTCGATCATCGCCCGGCCAGTTCCGTATGGGTCCGCGGCAGTCAGATGATTGGCACGCTCGAACCCTGAACCCTGAACCCTGAACCTTGAACCTTGAACCCTGAACCCCTGAACCCTGAACCCCTGAACCCTGAACCCGTTTTCACCGAGCATGCCTAGATCCGAATACGACGTCGTGGTGATCGGTGGAGGGCCCGCCGGCTCGACGGTCTCGACGCTCGTCGCGCAGCAGGGGCCCTCGGTGGGGCTCTTCGAGCGGGAGCGGTTCCCCCGCTTCCACATCGGCGAATCGCTGATCCCCGAAACCTACTGGGTGCTGCGCCGGCTCGGGATGCTGCCGAAGATGCAGCGGAGCCGCTTCGTGAAGAAGTACAGCGTCCAGTTCGTGAACGCCAGCGGCCGGCAGTCGGCGCCCTTCTACTTCTGGGACAACAAGCCGCACGAGTGCTCGCAGACCTGGCAGGTCGTCCGGAGCGAGTTCGATCAGATGATGCTCGAGCACGCGCGCGAGCACGGCGTCGACGCGCACGAGGGCGTCCACGTGCTCGAGGTGATCTTCGAGAGCGGCCGCGCCGTGGGGGTGCGGATCCGCGACGCGGAGGGCGTCCGGCGCGAGGTGCTCGCCAGGGTCGTCGTCGATGCGAGCGGCCAGGCAGCTCTGCTTCAGAACCGCTTCGGGCTCCGTGTCTGGGATCCGGTGCTGAACAAGGGCGCCATCTGGACTTACTGGCAGGGCGCGTATCGCGACACCGGCCGCGACGAAGGCGCGACCATGGTGCTCCAAACCGGGAATCGCGCAGGGTGGTTCTGGTACATCCCGCTCCACGACGACATTGTCAGCGTCGGCATCGTCGCGCCCTTCGACTCGCTCTTCAAGCGGCGGGGCGGCCACGAGCAGACGTATCGGGAGGAAGTCGAGCGGTGTCCGGCCGTGAAGAGCCGGATTGCTCCCGCGACACGTGCCACCGGGTACTTCGCGACGCGCGACTACTCCTACCGCGCCACCGAGGTGGCCGGCGACGGGTGGGTCCTCGTCGGTGACGCGTTCGGGTTCCTCGACCCGCTGTACTCATCCGGTGTGCTGCTGGCGCTGCGATCGGGGGAGATGGCCGCCGACGCGATCGTCGAGGGGCTGTCGCGTGGCGACACATCGAAGGCGCAGCTCGGCCGGTGGGGCGCCGGATTCAACGAGGGGGTCGACCGGATGCGCCGGCTGGTATGCGAGTTCTACGACGGGTTCAGCTTCGGCGCCTTCGTCCGCGCGTACCCCGAGCTGCGCGGAACCATCACCGATCTGCTCATCGGCGACCTGTTCACCGACCGGGTCGACAAGGTGTGGGGGCCGATGGAGTCGTTGTATCCTCCCGGGAAGCTGCCGATTCCACCCTGGGATGCGGGAATCCCGGCGGCCAGTGCGGAGAACAAGGCGAACGAGCTCGTGCTGCCGGATGGGCGTCGGCCGTAAGGGCGGCTTCAGGCTCAGGGCTTTGGGCTCTGGCCGGACGAAAGCCCGAAAGCCGAAAGCCGGGAGTCGAATCGAGAGCCGAAAGCCGAGAGCCGCGGCCGAGCAGCCGGAAGCCGGGAGCCGAATCGAGAGCCGAAAGCCGAAAGCCTAGAGCCCGACCGAGAGCCGAAAGCCGAGAGCCGAGAGCCCAGCGATCCATGAACCCCGAACCCGGCCTGTTCCGCTACGCGAGGCGCGTCCAGTTCGCCGAGACCGACCTGGCCGGTATCGTTCATTTCAGCTGGTACTTCCGGTACATGGAGGAGGCCGAACACGCCTTGTGGCGGACGTCCGGCCTGACGATCGAGCGGGCCGGTGCGCAGACCGGCTGGCCGCGTGTCGCCGCGTCCTTCGAATACAAGCACCCCCTGCTGTTCGAGGATCAGTTCGAGGACGTGCTCCGGATCACGGCACTGGGCCGGCGCTCGATCACCTACGCCCACACCTTCCAGCGGGGCGACACGATCGTGGGCACAGGGACGATTACGACCGTTCACGTCAGCAAGGATCCCGACGGCTCCATGAAATCGGTCGACATTCCGGGCGAGTTCCTCGCACGCCTGCGAGCCACCCTCGCGGATGGGGAAGGGGAAGGGGCAAGGGGACGGTGATGGGGAAACGAACGGCTGGAGGATAGGACGATGCGCGTGCTCGTGACGGGCGGAACGGGACTGGTCGGGTCGCACGTGACCCGCGAACTGATCGCACGGGGTGCGACAGTGACGGTGCTCACGCGTGACGCCGCGAAAGCCGCTTCGCTCCCTCCCGGTGTCTCGGCCGTGACGGGCAATCTGACCGAGGCTGCCACGGTGCGGTCGATTTTCAAGGGGATGGACGCCGTGTTCCTGCTGAACGCGGTCAGCCCCATGGAGTCGCACGAAGGTCTGATGTCGGTAACGGCCATGCGGGAGGTCGGCGTGCCGCGCGTCGTGTATCTCTCCGTGCAGAACGCCGACGGCGCCGCCTGGCTGCCGCACTTCGGGGCGAAGGTCGGGATCGAGACGGCCATCCGCCGCTCGGGCATCCCCCACACGATTCTGCGGCCGAACAACTTCTACCAGAACGACTACTGGGCCCGCGACGCCCTCCTGAAATTTGGCGTCTACCCGCAGCCGATCGGATCCGCAGGACTCTCGCGGGTGGACGTGCGCGACATCGGCGAAGCCGCGGCCCTGGCGCTGACGACGCGCGATCACGCGGGTGAGACCTACGATCTCGCCGGACCCGACGTGATCACGGGCGAGTCGGCCGCGCAGCTCTGGAGCCAGGCGCTCAAACGGGGAGTCGTGTACGGCGGCGACGATCTCGATCGCTGGGAGCAGCAGTCCCTGCAGTACATGCCACCGTGGATGGCGTTCGACTTCAAGGCCATGTACGCGTTCTTCCAGGCCGAGGGCTTGAAGGCGACGCCCGAGGCGATCGAGCGTCAGACGGCGCTCATCGGCCACGCCCCGCGCCCGTTCGGCGCCTTCGTCGCGGAAACGGCCGCGGCCTGGCTGAAGTAGGGGTAGAGGAGAGGCTCTGGGCTCCGGGCTCCCGGCTCATGAGAGCGCGCCGCTACGACCCGAGCTGGACGCGATTTCGCAGCACGCCGACGCCTTCGATCTCGACCTCGACGACGTCCCCTGGTTTCATGGCACGGGTCGTCCCGGGTGTCCCCGTGTAGATGACGTCGCCGGGCTCGAGCGTGACGAACCGGCTGATGTAGCTGACGATGGCGGGAACGTCGAAGATGAGGTCCTTCGTGCGCTGCGACTGCAGGACCTCGCCGTTGACGCGCGTCTGCAGCAACAGGTTGCCGTAGTCGAGCCCGGTCACGATCGCCGGACCGAGCGGACCGAAGGTATCCGACGCCTTCGCACGGAACCACTGCAGGTCGGCCTTCTGCCACGCGCGCTCGCTGACATCGTTCCCGGCGGTCACGCCGAACACGTAGCGCGGGGCGTCCGCAACGGACACGTTCTTCGCGCGGCGGCCGATCACCACCACCAGCTCTCCCTCGAAGTGCAGGTTCTGTGCGTCGGGCGGGGCCACGATGGCCTCTTCCGGCCCGATGATCGAGGTCGGCAGCTTCGCGAACAGCCCCGGGTACGCCGCGCCCGGCCGCTCCCCGAGATGCGACTTGTAGTTCAACCCGACGGCGATCACCTTCGAGGGCTGGCAGGGCGCCAGCAGGCGAACGTCGGCGAGCTTCGCGGTCCGACCGGTCGCTGTCGCGCCGTCGAAGAGATTCCCCTTCAGCTCGCGGATGGTGTCGCCGTCGAGGATCCCGTAGGAGACGGCGCTGCCGGCAGCGTACCGTACGTAGCGAGTCACCGGCGGCTGCGCCATTGCCGCCGCGGATGCAGCCAGGGCGGCGAGGCCAGCCACGAGCACGCGTGTGGGTCGCATCATGACGATCTCCGTCTGCCCGCGTCGAACGTCGGGCGCGGGGATCTTAACTGATCCGCGCGCTCCTGCCCTGTACAATCGCGCCGGAGGTTCCATGACCCGCGCGATACCGGCTGCGATCACGCTCGCGGCCCTGACCCTCATTCAGCCCGCGAGCGCCCGGCAATCTCCGGCGCAGACGCCGGAGGCGTTCTTCGGATTCCGCATCGGGACCGACGGCGAGCTGGCCCGCTATCCCCGGATTCTCGAATACCTCCAGCATCTGGCGACGACGACCGACCGTCTGACCTGGGAAGAGGTCGGCAAGACCACGATGGGGAATCCGTACGTGCTGGCGATCGTGAGCGCGCCCGAGAACCTGAAGCGACTGGAGCGGCTGGTCGAGATCAACAGGCGGCTTGCGGACCCGCGAGGGTTGAGCGAGGCGGAGGCGCAGAAGCTCGCGGCCGAGGGCCGCGCCTTCTATTTCCTCTACGCGACGATCCATTCCACCGAGGTCGGGAACACACAGGCACTCACCGAGATCCTGCATCGTCTCACCACTGGAAACAGCCCCGAGGTTCGCGAGATCCTCGAGAACGTGGTGCTCCTGGTCGTGCCGTCGCAGAATCCGGATGGCCAGTACCTCGTCATCGATCATTGGTACGGGACCAGGGGCACGAGGTACGCGCGCGTCTACCCCGACCTCTACCACAAGTACGTCGGCCACGACGACAACCGCGACTGGTTCATGTTCACTCAGGTCGAGACGCGGCTCGCCATCGCCATCCAGAACCGGTTCAAGCCGCACATCACCCACGACATGCACCAGATGGGACCGGCGGGAGCGCGCATGTTCGTGCCGCCGTTCGACGATCCGTACGATCCGAACATCCATCCGATCCTCGCGCAGGGGCAGGCCGCCGTCGGCCAGGCGATGGCCTCGGCGCTCGTCGCGGAGGGAAAGGGCGGCATCGAGATGAACGCCAGGTTCGATCTCTGGACACCGGCCCGGCAGTACATGGTCTATCACGGGCAGCCGCGCATTCTGACCGAGATTGCCAGCGTCAACCTCGCGGACCCGTACGCGAATCCCGCTGGACCGGGCGTACCGCTCGGTCCACAGGAGCCTCGGTGGAATTATCCGTTGCCGTACAAGCGTGCCGACTGGACCCTGCGCCAGATCGTCGAGTACGGCAGTACGGCCGCATTCGCCGGGTTGGCGCACCTGGCAAAATACCGGACCACCTGGCTCGAGAACTTCTACCGCGTTCACGCCGACTGGGTGAACCGGACCGAGGCCCCCTACGCGTTCGTCATCCCGGCCGGGCAGCGCGACCCGTACGAAGCGCGCGAGCTGCTGCGCATCCTGCGCTTCGCCGAGGTCGAGGTTCACCGCGCGTCAGGGCCGTTCAGCGCAGGCGGCCGGGCCTACCCGGCCGGCTCGTGGGTGGTCAGGCTCGCGCAGCCTTACGGGTCATTCGCCAAGACGATGCTGGAGCGGCAGCGGTATCCGGATCTCCGGCTGTTCCCCGGCGGTCCGCCGAAAGCGCCCTACGACGTCACGGCTCACACGCTCGGGCTCCTGATGGGTGTCGAGGTGGTGCAGGTCGACGTGCCCTTCGAGGCGGACCTGGTCGAGGTGTCGCAGGATGCCGACCTGATGCTTCCGATGGCGGTTCCCGGGCGGCCGGGCTGGGCCTACCTCATGGGTCCGGAGTCGAACGCGGCGTTCATGGTCGTGGCGAAGCTGCAGGCGTCGAAGGTGCCGGTCTACCGGTCCGCCGGACGGTTCGAGAGCGGCGGGCGCTCCTTTGCATCCGGCACCTGGATCGTTCCGGCGACGGCGGAGTCGGCGCGGATCTTCGGCGAGGACGCTCCGCGTCTCGCGCTTTCCGTGGCGGCCGCGGATCGGCCGCTGGCGCTGGACGTCTATCCGCTTCGCCCCCAGACGCGCATCGGTCTGTGGCGAGGCGCGAACAACATGCCCGGCGGCTGGATGAAGTGGCTGTTCGAACAGTACGGCTTCCACCATCGGACCATCGCGTCGATGGACTTCCAGGCGGATCTCGGCACGCTCTACGATGCCATCGTCCTCCCTCCGGGCATCAGCCGGGAGACCATCGTGAAAGGGCTCGATCCCTCGCGTCATCCATCCGAGTTCGCGTGGGCGTACGGGGTCGGGGAGGCGGGGTGGACGCGGCTGGCGGACTGGGTGAGGAGCGGCGGGACACTGGTGGCCATCGGCAGCGCGGTCGAAACGGCGCGGGCGCTGCTCGATCTTCCGATCGAGCCGGTGCTCCCTGGCGCCCCCGGGTGGGCGGGCCCCGGCGCCGCGCGGTCGACGGATGCGGACCGCGTGCTGCGAGAGGCGTTCACGAGCCCGGCGCGGCTTCACGCCGTCCTGCGGGAGCGCGTCCTCGATCCGGCAACGCTCTTTTACTGCCCGGGCTCGCTGCTCCAGAACGAGTTCAACCCCTCACACCCCGTGGCGTTCGGCATGCCGGCGGAATGGCCCGTGTTCTTCGAGTCGGACCAGGCGTATCGGCTGAAGCCGGGCTTCGACATCCGGGCCGAGATCGTTGCACGCTATCCCGCCAGCGGAACCATCGTCCAGAGCGGCTGGCTGCTCGGCGAGGACCTGCTGCGCGATCAGGCCAACGTGCTCGCCTTCCGGGTGGGGCGGGGCTACGTGGTCACCGCCGGAACGCAGATCGCCTTCCGGACGCAGCCGCACGCGACGTTCAAGCTGCTGTTCAACGCGGTGTTTTCCGCGGGGCTGCAACCCGTCAGGCTGGACGGGACACCGCACCCGGGAAAGTGAGGGTCTGTCGCGATGTCCGTATTCACCAATCCGGCTGCCGCCGCCGCCGGGCACGCCGCGGCATACGTGGCGGCCGTACTCGATCTGCTCGGCGGGCGCGACCCGCTGCCCGTGCTCAGGCAGACGCCCGGTGAGCTGCAGACGGCCATCCAGGGCGTGGGCCCTGACGCCCTGCGCCGGCCCGAGCTGGCGGGCAAGTGGTCCATCACGCAGGTGCTGCAGCACCTCGCCGACGCCGAAGTAGTGTGGGCGTGGCGGATGCGCCTGATCCTCGCGCAGGACAGGCCCCCGCTCACGGGCTACGACCAGGACCTCTGGGCTGACCGGCTGCACTACGGAGAGGCGGATCCCGCGGAGGCGCTCGAGGTGTTCGCGGTGCTGCGGCGGGCGAACCTGCGCCTGCTGGAGCGGTGCACGCCGGACGATCTGAGCCGGGTCGGCGTTCACGTCGAGCGCGGAGAGGAGAGCCTCGGGCACCTCCGCCGGCTCTACGCCGGTCACGATCTGCTGCATCTGCGACAGATCGAGCGGATCCGGAGTACGATCGCTGGATGAAACTGAGACATGCCGGCCTGATTGCTCCCGTCGTCGCCGCCTCGCTCGTTGCGCCGCCGCTCGTGGCGCAGCAGGCGGGCCCGCCGGTCGCGGCGAAGAAGCCGCACACGACCCGGGTTCACGGGCTCGAGCTCACCGACGATTACTACTGGCTGCGCGAGAAGGGCAACCCGGAGGTCTCCAGGTACCTCGAGGCCGAGAACGCGTACACCGAGTCGGTGATGGCTCATACCAAGGAGCTTCAGAAGACGCTTTACGACGAGATGCTCGGCCGCATCAAGCAGACCGACCTCAGCGTGCCGTCCCGGATCGGCGAGTACGTCTATTACTCCCGTACGGAGGAAGGGAAGCAGTACGCCTACATGTGCCGCCGCAGGGGCAGCATGGAGGGGCCCGAGGAGGTTCTGCTCGATCTGAACCAGCTGGCCGAAGGGCACACGTTCCTCGGCCTCGGGGCCTACGTGGTGAGCGACGACGGCACCCGGCTCGCCTATGCCACGGACACGACCGGCTATCGCCAGTACGTGCTGCAGGTGAAGGACCTGAGGACCGGCGAGACGCTGCGGGAGCGGATCGAGCGCGTCGGGTCGGTCGTCTGGGCTGCCGACAACCAGACGCTCTTCTACACGACCGAGGACCCGGTCTCGAAGCGATCCGACCGGTTCTGGCGGCACACGGTCGGCGCGGGTGCCAGCGATCTCCTGTACGAAGAGAAGGACGAGCAGTTCGACGTCTTCGCGCGGCGGTCGCGCGACAAGCGGATCATCTTCCTGGCGTCGGCGGCGAAAACTTCGGCGGAGTTCCGGTACCTGCCCGCCGACACCCCGTCGGCGGCGCTGAAGGTGGTCCTGCCGCGGCAGCCCGGCCACGAGTACGAGGTCGATCACTACCGCGGCGAGTTCTACATCGTGACCAACCGCGACGCGAAGAACTTCCGGGCCGTCGCGGCGCCGATGGCCGATCCGTCCGAGCGGAACTGGCGGCCGTTCATCGCACACGATCCGGCGATCAAGATCGACGGCCTGTCGTTCTTCGCCAACCACGCCGTCGTGTCGGAGCGCGAGGGCGGCCTGGCCCACCTCCGCGTGATCGACATGCGTGCGAAAGCCTCGCATCGCATGGCGATGGAGGAGCCCGACTACTCCCTGTGGCTCGCCAGCAACCCCGAGTTCGACACAGCCGTGGTCCGGTTCAGTTACCAGTCCATGATCACGCCGTCGTCGGTCTACGACTACGACCTGAATACACGCGAGCGGACGCTCCTCAAACGGCAGGAGGTGCTCGGGGGATACGACCCGTCGAAGTACGAGTCGAAGCGCATATGGGCGGTGGCGCGCGACGGGACGAAGGTGCCGATGTCACTCGTGTACCGGAAGGGGATCGCCGTTGACGGGACGGCGCCGCTCCTGCTCTACGGCTACGGCTCGTACGGGGCGTCGAGCGCGCCCACGTTCTCGTCGAACCGGCTGAGCCTGCTCGACCGGGGCGTCGTCTACGCGCTCGCGTACATCCGCGGCGGCGGGGAGCTCGGCGAAGAGTGGCGCGAGCAGGGCCGGATGATGCAGAAGCTGAACACGTTCCACGATTTCATCGACTGCGCCGAGTTCCTCGTGAAGAACCGTTACACGTCCGGCGACCGGCTCGTCATCCAGGGTGGCAGCGCCGGCGGCCTGCTGGTCGGTGCGGCGATGACCATGCGCCCCGATCTGTTCAAGGCGGTCGTCGCGCAGGTCCCATTCGTCGATGTCATCAACACGATGCTGGACGCGTCGCTGCCGCTCACGACCAGCGAGTACCTCGAGTGGGGGAACCCGGCCGAAAAGCCGGCGTTCGATTACATCATGAAGTACTCGCCATACGACAACCTCAGGGCAGTGAACTATCCCTCCGTGCTGGTGGAGGTCTCGTTCAACGACAGCCAGGTGCCGTACTGGGAAGGGGCGAAGTTCGCCGCGAAACTGCGGGCGCTCAAGACGGACCGCAACCCCGTGCTGCTCAGGACCAACATGGGGGCGGGGCACGGCGGCGCGTCGGGGCGGTACGACGCGCTGCGCGAAGCGGCGTTCACGTACGCCTACATCCTCTGGCAGGTGGATCGCGCCGGCGCGGCCAGGGTCAGCTCGTCAGCGCGCTGACACGCGAACCGCGGTCCGGCCCGCACACGCGCATGCATGCGATCTCCCTACGGGACGCGGAGCACGCCTTCCCAGGGGACGCGGAGGCACGCGGTATTTCCCACGGGTCGCGGATGAACGCGGATTGTCGCGGGATGGCGTCAGGTCGCGTTCCGTGGCACGCACCGCTTTCCGGCCGCATCGCGAGCCTGCCCCTGATCACGCGCAGGGTGATCGGGCGACTGGAGGCCGTTATTGAACGATGCGCAGGTTCGTCGGGGCGGCCGGGGGCACGCTCGAACCGCTGCCGGCGGCCTGGGTGATGCTCACGACCTTGTCGCCGATCGTGATCGTCCCCGTGCGCTGGGGGCCCGTGTTCGCGGCGGCCACGAACACCACCGAGCCGAAGGCCGATCCGGTCGCGCCGCTGGTGATCGTGATCCAGGCAGCCGAGGCGACAGCCGTCCACGTGCAGGCCGTCCCGGTGGTCACCGAGATCGTGCGTTGCACTGAGAGGGAGCCCAGCGAGAAGCTCAAGGGCGTCACGCTGTAGGTGCAGCTGTTGGCGGCCTGGTTGACGGTCACCGTGTGCCCGGCAATGGTGAGCGTGCCCGTGCGGGGGCTCGACGTCGGGTTCGGGTCGATCGTGAAGACGGCCGAGCCGAGGCCTGTTCCCGATCCGGAGGTCACGTGGATCCAGCTCACGTGGCTGACCGCGGTCCAGGAGCACTGGGTTCCGGTCGTGACCGAGACCGTGCGGCTCGTTCCCGTCGACAGGACCGAGAGGGTGGTGGGCGTGACGGTGTAGGTGCACTGCGCGTGCACGGCGCGCGCACCGGCCAGCCAGAGGACCACCACGAGCAACAGGCAGCGTCGGACCTTCATGACCCCTCCCCGGCTGGCTGCGCGCCGAACGTGCCAGCGCTCCCCTGCGGGCGGCTGCACATCCGGGGCCTGCTGCCGCGAGTCCGCAAGTCACTGACAGGCAGAAACTTCCTGCAGCCGCCCCCTCCCGGCGGCGACCGAATTGTCTCGGCAATCACGAGCTTGTCCGTGCCACGCGGACCGGATGGGGCGCCGGCGCAGCCGTATGGAAGCCTGGATCAGCGGTTCCGGGCTCGTGCTACGATGCTGCGGGCCAGGTGGGTATCGGCATCCTGCGGATGCCGTTCGCTCGCAGCCCGGCCTGATCGTCGATATCAAGCAGGAGGTCTACAGTGGCCAACGACCGGAACGAGCAGGACGGCATCACTCGCCGTGACTTCACGTCGCGCCTCGGCGCCGCGGCCGCCGGCCTGGCGGTCGGCGGAGATCTTCTGGGCCGGACGGTCCATGCCGCGCCCGCGATCGGGCGTCGCATCCAGGGGGCCAACGATCGCGTCGTGACCGCGAGCATCGGCATCCGCGGGCAGGGCAATTCGCTCAAGCGTGGCTTCGCGCGCCTCAAGAACGTCGAGGTCAAGACGCTCTGCGACGTGGACGGCAATCTGGCGGACGCGCGCATCAACGATGCCGCGCTGCTGAAGGACGTCCCGGGATTCAAGCCCGGCTTCGTCCAGGACATGCGCCGTGTATTCGAGGACAAGGACGTCGACGCGGTCGTCATCGCCACGCCGAACCACTGGCACGCCCTCGCGACGATCTGGGCGCTGCAGGCGGGCAAGCACGTGTACGTCGAGAAGCCGTCCTCCTACACGGTGTGGGAAGGCCGGAAGATGGTCGAGGCGGCGGCGCGCTACGGCAAGATCGTCCAGGTCGGCACGATGAATCGCAGCCGCCCCGCTGTGCGCCAGGCGATCAAGTTCCTGCACGACGGCGGCATCGGCAAGGTCTACATGGCGCGCGGACTCTGTTTCAAGCCGCGCCCCGCGATCGGCAAGTATCCTGACGGCCCGATGGCGCCCGGCGAGAAGTACGCGCTCACCGTCACATCGACCAATTACGAGCCCACGTACGACGAGGCCTACCTCTCGAAGGTGGATTACGACCTGTGGCTCGGCCCCGCGCCGAAGCGCCCGTTCAACCGCAACCGGTTCCACTACAACTGGCACTGGCACTGGGATTACGGCAACGGCGATACCGGCAACCAGGGGCCGCACCAGTTCGACATCGCCCGCTGGGGCCTGAACAAGAACGAGCATCCGGCCAAGATCCGGTCGATGGGCGGGTACTTCGGTCCGGAGTCCTCGCAGGAGACTCCCGACACGCAGACGACGCTCTACGAGTACGCAGACGGGGCGGTGCTCGAGTTCGCGACCCGCGGCCAGTTCACCAACGAAGAGGGAACGCAGAAGATCGGCAATCTCTTCTACGGCACGAAGGGCTGGCTGTGGATCGACGGCAACGGCCGCCAGTGGCAGTCGTACATGGGCCCGAAGGATGAGAAGGGTCCGGGCTCGGATTCGCCCGCCGAGGAAGGCGGCAGCGATCCCCTCGTGCTCACGAGCATCGAGTACCCGCACTACCAGAACTTCGTGGACGCCATCCGTTCGGGCGATCCCAAGATTCTCACCTGCGACGTGCTCGAAGGCCATCTGTCATCGGCGCTGCCGCACCTCGCCAACATCTCCTACCGCGTGGGACGCGAGCTCGCATTCGACGGCAAGAAGGAGATGTTCGTGGACGACAAGAAGGCCGACCAGCTCCTGACCCGCGAGTACCGCAAGGGGTTCGAGATTCCGAAGTCGTTCTCGTAGCGTTCTCGCGGCGCATTGGCGTTCGCCGACGGGCGGGCTCACGACGTGGGCCCGCCCGTTCTCTTTCAGTCCGCTGCGCCAGCGGGCGGTCCCGGGCAGACGTCAGCGCGGATCCTCGCCGTTCCGGCACCGGTGCGACCGGATTTCTGATCCCACCTGCGCGACTCCGCTGGTATGATGCGCGCGTCCCTGGAGCCGACACGCATGAAGCCAATCGCCGTCCTGGTGCTCTCCGCCGCCGCCGTTCTCGTCGCTCACGCGCCGCTCGGGTCCTCGCTGCAGGCGCAGGCCAAGCCGCTCCGGATCATTGCCTTCGGCGCCCATCCCGACGACGCCGAGCTGAAAGCGAGCGGGGTGGCCGCCCAGTGGGCCGCGGCCGGCCACAAGGTGAAGTTCGTCGCGATGACCAACGGCGACATCGGCCACTTCGAGATGGCCGGCGGCCCGCTGGCCCGGCGCCGCACGGCGGAAGTCGCGGAGTGCGCCCGGATTCTCGGCATCGAGTCGCACGTCATGGACATCCACGACGGGGAGCTGGTCCCCTCGCTGGCGAACCGGAAGGCCGTCTCGCGGCTCATCCGGGACTGGCAGGCCGACATCGTCATGGGCCATCGCCCGTACGATTACCATCCCGACCATCGCTATACCGGCGTCCTGCTGGACGATTCGGCCATCGTCGTCGTTGCGCCCTTCTTCGTGCCGGACACACCGCCCACGCCGCGCAATCCCGTCTTCATGTATTACTCGGACGGGTTCCAGGACCCGAAGCCCTTTACGCCCACCCTCGTCGTTGGCATCGACGACGTGGCAGAGAAGAAGTGGCAGTGCGTGTCGGCAATGCCGTCGCAGTTCGGCGACAGGGACTCATGGCAGGGCCGCACGCTGCCGAACGTGCCGCAGGGGGACAAGGAGCGGGCTGCCTACCTCCTCGAGATCGTGAAGAAGCGGAACATGGCGATTGCGGACCAGTACCGCGAGCGCCTCGTCGCGCTGTACGGTGCGGAGCGAGGCCGGAAGATCCAGTACGCGGAGGCGTTCCAGCTAGGGCAGTACGGACGTCAGGCGTCGCTGGACGAGCTGAAGGGAATGTTTCCGACCTTCAAGTGAGCGGGCTAGAGGCGGTACGGCTTCCGGAAATTCCGCTTCAGATATCTGTTCGCGTCGCCGTCGTTCAGGATCCGCTCGCGTTCGTCATCCCAATGGAGCCGACGGCCCGTGCGGTAGGCGATGTTCGTCAGGAGGCCGAGCTTCGTCAGCCGGTGGCCGTAGCGGACGTTGCACGTCGTCTCGAGATTGCGGCTCTTGATTGCGTCCAGGAACTCACGCAGGTGCCCGGGTGAGTCCGGGATGCTCGGGTCCGGTCGCGGGAAGTCCTCCGCCTGCTTGCCTGCGACCCAGACCTCGTGGCGTTCGTAATTCGTGACGAGCGAGGCCTCTGTGCCTTCGAAGAGGCAGCCGATGTGCCCCATGTGCTCGAACCCGGGGAGGGGCGTCGGCCGGAGGCTGAACATCAGCACGAGCCCGGGAAGGTCCAGGACGGCTTCGACCGTGTCCGGAACCTCGGTCGGATCCTCCAGGAACAGCCGCCCGCCGGCGGCCGAGATGCTGCGCGGCGCCTTCAGATCCAGGGCCCATACGGCCACGTCGACGATGTGGCACCAGAAGTCGATCAGCGTCCCGCCCGAGTAATCCCAGAAGTGCCGGAACGTGTTGTGGCAGCGGAGCGGATCGTAGGGCCGCTTCGGGGCGGGGCCCAGCCAGAAGTCGTAATCGAGCTCGGGGGGGAGCGTCGGCGGGTTCTCGGGCGTGTACGGTTCCGTCCGGCACGTCTTCCAGACGTGCACGCGCGTGATGCGTCCCAGCCTGCCGGACTGCACCAGCTCGACGACTCGCCGGTAGTTCGGCAGGTCGTTGTGAATGTGGTTGCCCATCTGGCTGACGCGGCGGTGGCGCAACGAGGCATCGGCCATCGCGCGGCCTTCGGCCAGGCTGTAGCTCAACGGCTTCTCGACGAACACGTCCTTTCCGGCCTCGAACGCGTGGACGGTCGGAATCGCGTGCCAGTGGTCCGGGGTGACGACGGCAACGGCATCGATCTCCTTGTCGTCGAGCACGCGGCGATAGTCCTTGAAGGTGGCAGGCCTGGAGCCGCCCGCGGATTCGACCAAGGCCGCGGCGCGGTCGGCGTGGCGCTGGTCGACGTCGCAGATCGCGCCGATCCGCACGTCGGGGTGCTGCAGGAACTGCTTGAGCCGGCCGGTGCCCATGATGCCGACGCCGATCATGCCGAGGACGATCTGGTCGCTCGGCGACTGGCGCGCGTAGGCACGGCGGCTCACGGCTGCCAGGCCCAGGCCTGCGGCGGCCGTGCCGAGGAAGACTCGACGGGAGACGGGCTGCGTCATCTTCGAAATACCGAGGGTACCACGGGCTGTTACTGGCTGCCCGCCCGCCCCTCGTTCCAGTAGATCTTGACGTTGCGCGTCGCGCGGCCGGAGGCGACGATGTCGGGGCGCTGGTCGCCGTTCAGATCGGCGGCGAGCAGGTCCTCGGTGGCCATGCCGCCTTCGTCGATCATGGCCTTCGATTCGAGCGTGCCATCCCTCGTCACGTTGTAGAGCGCGACACCGCGCTTGCCCTCGCGCCAGCCGACGGCCAGCTCGTCGTCGCCGTCGCCGTCGAAGTCGGCCCATGCCAGCGCGTGGCCGCCCGCGAGGTCGGACTCGATGACGGTGCGCGCCCACATCCCGGGCTGCTCGGCGTAGATCACGACCGACGTGCCGTGCCACGGCTCGACGGTGGCGATGAGCCGGCGTCCCCCGACGCGGCCGATCTTGATCTCGCCGGGGGACCCTTCGCCGATCAGCCGGCGGGTCCACCCTTTCTGCGGATCGCGCTCGATGACGTGGACGCCTTCACGGCTGGCGGTCAGCAGCTCGTCTTGCCTGTCGCCATCGAGATTCACCGGCACGAAGTTGTGCAGGATGTGGAGCGTATCGTCCGCAACCTCCGAGGTCCACGCCGTCTCCTTCGGCTTCGCGGGAGGCGTGAAGATCAGGATCCGCGCGCCCGGTCCCTGCCAGTCGGGGCCTTTCGTGCCGCGCCCGTGCAGCGGCGTGACCACCAGCTCCTGGCTGCCGTTCCCGTCCACGTCCGCCCAGCGGATCCGGTGGAGCGTCGGTTCCTCGCTGATGTCGTGCAGCTCCCAGGTCGCCTCGGCTCTGGTGCCCGCCTGGCGGACCCAGTGGAGCGTGCCGCCGCCCAGCGTGTTCGTGGGCTGCCAGCTCGCGCCGACCGCGACGTCGAGCCGGCCGTCGCGATCGATGTCGTGCGGCGCGAGACAGACGTTGTCCTTCGGCGTCTGGCCCGAGATCATGACGCGCTTCTGCCACGAGGGAGCCTCGAACCAGACCAGGTCCGTGCCGTTGATCGCCAGGATGTCGGTGCGGCCGTCGCCGTTGACGTCTCCGGTGGCGACCGCGTAGCCCACGCCGAAGTCGCTGGCAATCTGCTCGGCCCGGAACGCCGGGTCCGCAGCCGGCGCCGGCGCCTGCGGCCCGGGACTCGCGGCGAGCAGGCACAGACCGGCCACCCCGACTGCCACACCCGCACCCGTGTTCCTGGTTCTGGATGTCATGCCTCAACGTCCTTACTTTTTCTCTATGCTCGCGGAGCCCCACCCCCGCTGAACTTGAACCTGGAACCCTGAACCCTGAACCCGTAGATCCTATCGCGGATTGCAGACGGGTTCACGGGACGGGGGATTTGCGGATCGCCGCCGATTTCGTCTGAGGCCAGTCGCCGTCAGTTGACGTCCGGCAACCATCCGCGGAACTCCGCGAGAATCCAGGTCCCGCATGCCAACCCGCGAAGAATCCGCGAGAATCCGCGTCCCGTGTTGCCAAGCCGCGAGAATCCGCATCCCGTTTGAACTCGCCTGTAATCCGCGCCCCGGCCAGCCCGCGCCATCCGCGGTTCAGCCGCGCCCGATGAACGGCATCTTCGTCGCCATCACGGTGAGGAACTGGACATTGGCGTCGAGGGGCAGGCTGGCCATGTAGACCACGGCGCGCGCCACGTGGGCCAGGTCCATGAGCGGTTCGGGGGCGATCTGGCCGTTGGCCTGGGGCACCCCGCGCGCCATGCGCGCGGCCATCTCCGTCGCTGCATTGCCGATGTCGATCTGACCGCACGCGATGTCGTACTGCCGGCCGTCGAGCGAGGTGGAGCGCGTCAGGCCCGTGACGCCGTGCTTCGTCGCGGTGTACGGCGCCGAATTCGGCCGGGGCACGTGCGCCGAGATCGATCCATTGTTGATGATCCGGCCTCCCCGGGGAGTCTGACTCTTCATCAGCCGGAACGCCTGCTGCGTGCAGAGGAACACGCCCGTGAGGTTCACGTTGACGACCGCCTGCCATTGCTCGACGGTCAGGTCTTCGAGCGGGACCCCCGGCGCGCTGAGGCCCGCGTTGTTGAAGAGGACATCCAGACGGCCGAACGTGGCATGGGTCCGGTCGAACAGGGCGCGGACGGATCCCGGCTCCCCGACGTCAGTGGGCACGGCCAGTGCCCGGGCGGAAGCCGGACCGGCGGCCTGAGCGGTCTGCTCGAGCGCTTCCGGCCGCCGGCCTGCGAGCACCACGCTGTAGCCCTCCTCGAGCAGGGCCAGCGCCACCGCCCGCCCGATGCCGCTGCCCGCGCCCGTCACGATGGCTATGCGCGGAGATCCCGCCGTCATCTATGCGTCACCAACGCGACCTCTGCCTCGATCGAGGCGGCGATCTGCAAACTCCGACGTACCGTGCCGGGAAGAGGCGATCCGCGACCCTGCTACCCGGGCGCGGGCAGCATGTTGCGGATGGCGGCAATCCGCCAGCCGTCCTGCCCGCGCACCAGCACGAACGCCGTCCACATCCGTCGATCGGCCTGCGTGGTCGATCCCGTGATGGAGTACCGGCCATCTGCGATGGCGACGCCGGGTGCTGGGAATCGCACCGTCTCGATGGCGATCGCGCGGCTGCCGCCGGACCGCTTCGTCGAGGCGAGCGTCCCGCTGACGATCGCTTCGCGTCCCCGCCGCCACTCGCCGGACGATACCAGCTGGTCCGCGTCCTCTGTGAAGAGCGCGCGGACGGCTGCGGCGTCACCGTCGTCGCGGGCCTCCAGATACTGCTTCACGACGTCCCGGATGGCCGCCTCGTCCTGCGCCGGAGAGGGGGCGCTCCAGGCCGGGAGGACGAACAGGGAGGCGAGCAGGCCGATCGCGGGCAGGCGCCTCACTGACGGCTCCCGTTCTCCGCGCGCGCCTCCATCCGCTTCATCGTCTCGGGATTCCATCCGACTGGACGCCCTTCGAAGTAGCTGTCGTTCGTGAGCACCGCGGGTCCGGCCGCGCGAAGGCCGAACGCGGCGTCCTCGACGACGGGCTTGCGCGAGCGGACGGCGTCGAAGAAGACCACGAAGTGGTCGTAGCCGTCGTCGTAGCCGGGGGGCGCGGCGAACACCTCCTCGCTCCCCGGGCGCAACTCCGCCTGCTCGGGGTACTTCGCGCGGTGCTCCCGCAGGATCGCCTGCTGCATCTCGGCCGGGAACGTTCCGATGGTGAAGCCCGGGTCCTTCGGCCGGGCCCGCTTCGCGAGCGTGGCGGCGTTGCCGCCAATCGTGATCACGCCCTCGGGGCCGACGAACCGGAACCCCTGGTTCTCACCCGCGCCCTCGGCGAAGTTGACACGGAGCGCGAGCGTGAACGCCGGGTGCGCCGCCGTTTTCGGGTAGTCGTAGAGCCCGAGCATCACGTCCGGGACGTCCCGGCCGTCGTGCCAGTAGCGGAGCCCGCCGGTCGCGACGATCCGGGTCGGCCCGGTCGAGTCGAGCACGTAGTGGATGCCCGAGAACAGGTGCACGAAGAGATCACCGGGGATGCCGGTGCCGTAATCGCGGTAATTCCGCCAGCGGAACAGCCGGATCGCCTCGAAAGGCCGCTTCGGCGCGTGCCCGAGGAACTGGTCCCAGTCGACGGTCAGTGGGGAGGCGTCCGGGGGAATCGTGTACTGCCAGGCGCCGAGGGCCGAGTTGCGATTGATCCAGGCTTCGACCAGGTTGAGCGGACCAATCGCGCCGGACTTGTACAGCTCGCGCGCCTTGGCGTAGATGATGGAGCTGACGCGCTGGCTCCCGACCTGGAGGATCCGCCTGGTGGCGCGCTCGGTCTCCACCATCGGGAGGCCTTCCGAGACCTGCTGCATCATCGGTTTCTCGACGTAGACGTCCTTGCCGGCCTTCATCGCCTCGTTCGAGATCCGCGCATGCCAATGGTCGGGGGTGGCGATGATCACCGCATCGACGTCCGGCCGTGCGAGCACCTCCCGGTAGTCACGGCTGGTGAAGACGTGGTTGCCCCACACTTCCTTCGAGCGGGCCAGGCGGCCGTCGTAGACGTCCGCCACGGCCACGAGCTCGATTCCCGGCACGCGCAGCGCGGTCCGGGTGTCGCCCATGCCCTGGCCACCGGCACCGATGAGCGCGATCTGGATACGCTCGTTCGGCGGCACATCGCGCGTCTGGCCGGGCTCCTGTGCCTGCAGAGCCGTGGGCAGCACGGTCGCCGCGACACCGCTGCCTGCGGCGGCCTTCAGGAACTCACGCCGCGATCGTCGAGTCATGCTGCATCTCCTGAACCCTGAACTTTGAACCTTGACCCTGGAACCGTGCACCTGGAACCCTGAACCTGAAAACTACGCAGGAACGAGCGGCAACGCCACCGGCGCGCCGCCGCGATCGGCCGACTGGTCCGCCGCCAGACAGAACTCCATCGTCTTCTGCGCGTCGAAGACGTCGATCGACGTGTCCCGCCCCTCGCGAATGCAAGCCACCAGCTCGTCCATCTCGGCCTGGAACGGATGGTGGCTGACGTCGGCGGATCCCGGCATGTCGCACCGGATGCGAATGCACGGGCGGCCGTTCGTGTCCCGTCCAGGCTCCAGCGCGACATCATCGAACGGATTCGCCGCGCGCAGCGCCTCGAGATCGAGCCCGCCCGGTTCCAGCGACTGGAGCAGATCCTGCCGCAGTGTCGCCCGGTCGCCCATCAGCTCGACACTGAAGGTGTAGGGCAGCATGAAATCCGTGGAGCTGGTGACGTGCCCGAGCGCGCCACCGTCGAGCCGGGCGTTCACGACGATCGAGGTCGGCCACTCGTAGCCGGCGGTGAAATGCGTATGGTAGGCGCTGACCTCGACCGCCTCCCGGCCCGCGCACCAGCGCAGCGCGTCCACGGCATGGCAGCCGGCGGCCAGCAGGTGGCTGCGCCCGCTCTCGCGCGTGCGCACCCAGTCCCAGCCAGCGTACCAGTCGGTGACGTTCGACAGGTACTGGGTCCGGGCGAAGCGGATGTTCCCGAGCGTCCCGGAGGTCCGGAGCCAGCGGGCGAACTTCAGGAACGGGTTGTAGCGCAGCTCGAACGAAACGATGGTGCGGATGCCGGCGGCGCGCACGGCGTCGCGGATCCGGACGAGCTCCTGCTCGTCCAGGCCGGTGGGTTTTTCGAGCACCATGTGCTTGCCGGCCCGCGCGGTCGCGACGGCCTGGCCGGCGTGCAGGTGGTTCGCCGACGTGATGGTGATGATGTCGACGTCGGGGGCCGTCAGCAGGTCGTCGAAACGCGTCGTGACGCGCGCCCGGGGCAGGCTCACCCCGTACTTGTCCAGGTTGCCGCGGATGCGGCCCTCGTCCCGGCCGGCCAGCCAGGTGACTTCCGTGTGCGGGTTCCGCTGGAAGGCGGTGATGTGCTGCGCCGCGCACCAGCCGACGCCGGCCACGCCGACGCCGAGTTTTCCGTCTGCTGTGGGCATCGATTCGTAGCCTACACTATCTGCCGATCCTGTCGCCTCCAGACCCCCGCTCCGGGCTTCCAGCCGGGAGCCGGCCTGTGATAAGACATGACCATTCAACCCCGGCCGTTCACAGGAACAGATGCCTATGATGAGACCACATCACGCCGCGCCCGTCGTCGTTGTCGCCTTGCTGCTCGCGGGCGGGTCCGGCCGCGCCCAGGACAAGGACGGCTTCACGCCGCTCTTCAATGGTAAGGACCTCACGGGGTGGAAAGTGCCAGCGGGCGACAACGGCCACTGGAAGATCGTGGACGGGGTGATCGACTACGACGCGGAGAGCGAGGCTTCCGGCGACAAGTCGCTGTGGACCGAGAAAGAGTTCGGCGACTTCGTCCTGCGCCTCGAGTGGCGCATCAAGGACACGCCCTACGTGAACCCGAACGTGCCGATCGTCAGGCCGGACGGCACGCACAAGAAGGGCGCCGACGGCCGCGATATCCGCATGGCCGTCCCCGATTCGGACTCGGGCGTCTATCTGAGGGGCGAATCCAAGGCGCAGGTGAACATCTGGGGCTGGCCCATCGGATCCGGCGAAGTGTACGGCTATCGAATGGACGCCAAGATGCCGGCGGCCGTGCGGGCGGGCGTGACGCCGAAGAAACTCGCCGACCGGGACATCGGCCAGTGGAATGCCTTCGAAATCACGATGCGCGGGGACCGGCTCACCGTCGTGCTGAACGGCGAGGAGGTGATCTCGAACGCGCAGCTGCCGGGGATTCCCGCGCGCGGACCGATCGCGCTCCAGCACCATGGCTCGAAGAAGGACGGCAAGTGGGTCAGCCCGCCGAGCCTCGTGCAGTTCCGGAACATCGCGATCAAGGAGCTCTGACGCGGGCTACCCGACGTCCACCCAGTCGAGGCTTCGCTCGACCGCTTTCTTCCATCCGCGGTAGGTCGACTCGCGCTGGTCCTCGCTCCACCGCGGCCCCCAGTGCCGGTCGGCCTTCCAGTGCTTCCGGAGCTGCTGGAGATCCTTCCAGACGCCGGTCGCGAGGCCGGCCGCGTAGGCCGCACCGAGCGCCGTCGTCTCGGCCACGACCGGCCGCACCACCGGAACGCCGAGGATGTCCGCCTGGAGCTGCATCAGCGTGTCGTTCACCGTGGCGCCGCCGTCGACCTTGAGCACCTCGAGCCGGACACCGGAGTCGGCGGTCATGGCCTCGACGACGTCGCGGGTCTGGAAGCAGATGGCTTCGAGCGTGGCGCGCGCGAGGTGCGCGCTGGTGTGATACCTCGACAGCCCGACGATGACCCCGCGCGCGTCGGATCGCCAGTATGGCGCGAACAGCCCTGAGAACGCCGGCACGAAATAGACGCCCCCCGTGCTCTCGACGCCGGCCGCCAGCGGCTCGATCTCGGCGGCAGTCTTGATGATCCCGAGCTGGTCGCGCAGCCACTGCACCGCCGATCCGGTGACGGCGATCGATCCTTCCAGCGCGTAGACGGCGTCGGCGGTGCCCAGCTTGTAGCACACCGTGGTCAGCAGCCCCGACTTCGAGGGAACGATCTGCCGGCCCGTGTTGAGCAGCATGAAGTTGCCCGTGCCGTACGTGTTCTTGGCTTCGCCGATGGCCGTGCAGACCTGCCCCAGCGTGGCGGCCTGCTGGTCGCCGAGCGCGCCGCAGACGGGCACCTCGCCGCCGACCGGACCCGATCGGCGCGTCCGGCCGTACGAGCGTTCGTCGGAGGAGGCCCGGATAGCGGGCAGCGACGCTCGTGGAATCCCGAACATCGCGAGCAGCTCATCGTCCCACTCCAGCGTCCGCAGATCCATGAGCATCGTCCGGCTGGCGTTCGTGACGTCGGTGACGTGCGCCCCGCCGTCGATGCCGCCGGTCAGGTTCCAGATGACCCAGCTCTCTATCGTGCCGAAGACGGCCTCGCCGCGCTCCGCGGCGTCGCGCACGCCCTCCACGTTGTCGAGGATCCACTGGTACTTGGGTCCCGAGAAATAGGTGGCCGGCGGCAGGCCGGTCTTCCGCCGGACGATGGCCCCCTCCGGGCCGCGGTCGAGCGCGCTGACGATCCGGTCCGTTCGCGTGTCCTGCCAGACAATGGCGTTGTACCAGGGCCGGCCGGTCCTGGGATTCCACACGACCGTGGTCTCGCGCTGGTTCGTCACGCCGATCGCGGCCAGATCGGATGCGGCCAGGCCGGCATGCCGCAGCGCCCCGGCAATGACGGTGTTCGTCCGCTCGGCAATCTCGAGCGGATCGTGCTCCACCCAGCCGGGCCGGGTCATGATCTGCTCGTGCTCGAGCTGGTGGCGCGCGATCTCGTTGCCGCTCCCGTCGAACACCATGAAACGGGTACTGGTGGTCCCCTGGTCGAGCGCTCCCACGAGAGGCATGCGTCTGGTCCTTGGTCTCAGTTGTCCAACGTTCGGGTCAGGTGTTTCCGGTCCAGCGGCCGCGGACGCGATGCATCTGCAATGCGGTCCGCACTGCAACTCCGTTCACGTCAGGCGATCCAGTCGCGTCCCGTCCTGTGCTCCGCGCCTTCGCCCTCCGGGCTCCGGCGGACAGGTCCGCGTCGCTTCGCCCTCCGGGCTCCGGCGGACACGTCCGGATCCCGAGACTCCGCTATCCGCGATTCAGAAGCCCACGAGCCAGTAGAGGCCCGCGCCGATCACACCGCCCGCCAGCGGCCCGATCACCGGGATCCACGCGTAGCTCCAGTCCGAATCGCGCTTGCCCGGAATGGGCAGCGTCGCGTGGGCCAGTCGTGGACCCAGATCGCGGGCCGGATTGATCGCATAGCCGGTCGGGCCGCCGAGCGACAGGCCGATGCCGAGCACCAGGACGCCCACGACGAGCGGCTGCAGCCCGCGGCTGAAGACGAGCGACAGATCGACGTCGTCCGGGCGTACCAGCGCCTGCGCGTTGGCGGCGATGGCCAGGATGCCGAAGAGCAGCACGGCAGTCCCGATCACTTCGGTGGCGAGGTTGGCGCCGGTGTGGCGGACCGCCGGGCCGGTGCAGAACACGGCCAGCTTGGCGTCAGGGTCAGCCGTGGGAGCCCAGTGCGGCAGGTAGGTCAGCCACACGAGCACGGCCCCGACGAACGCTCCCGCGATCTGGGCCGCCACATACCCCGGCACGTCCGCCCACGCGAAACTCCCGATGGCGGCCAGCCCGACGGTCACGGCGGGGTTGATATGGGCTCCGCTGATGCGTCCTACGGCGTAGACGGCCATGGCCACCGCGACGCCCCATCCCACCGTGATGACAATCCAGCCCGACTGATGGCCCTTGGTCCTGCCCAGGACGACGTTCGCGACGACTCCGTCGCCGAGCAGGACCAGCAACATCGTGCCGACGAATTCTGCGAGCAGCGTCTCCATCCACCCTCCTACTCCGCACCGGCGACTGCTCTGCCGGCTGAGGCAGGCGGATGCTATCACGTGCGTCACATCGGGGTGACGAGAACAGCTGGTCCTTCCGCAGCCTTCGCGAGACCACAGACGCCCCGGTGATAGGCCGCGTAGATTCCTGACGCCGGCGCCGTATCGCCGGCCGGTCGATAACCAGCCGCGCGTGATTCGCGGATGCCCGCAGCGAGTGCCTCTATCGAGACGTTGGCCGGCAGACCGCGGAGATGCCCCCCGGGTTGCCGTGCCGTGCTGTCGAGTCGCTGCAGGCGATCTCCGAGGATATGCCGCATGCGGTCCAGCGTAGTCAGCTGCTCCTGCACCGCTGTTCGCTGCTCCTTCAGCCAGCGCTCGAGCACCAGCGCGCGCGTGACGTTTCCACTCCGTGAATGATGAACGTGACTTCCCGGCTTCCACTGTCGAACACAGGCACGTTGGTCGGGAGCCAGAACTGCTCGACCCGGGCACCGCTTCCGGAAACGTGGTCGCTCACGCGGGGCCGCTGTGCGAACATGACCTGGTCAGGCCAGTCCTGTCAGGGAGCCAGGTGCATGGACATGTGGCGTGTCGGGTTGGCGCTCGCCGGGGCCGCAGCGCTGGTGCTCCTGCTGATATGGGCGGGCCAGCGGCGGATGATCTACTTCCCGTCCGGGCACGTGCCGGCGCCGGCGCAGGTCGGGTTGCCACGGGCGGAGCCCGTGACGTTCCCCACGGCGGACGGCCTCACGCTGCACGGATGGTTCGTTCCGACGACTCCGGCAGGGGACGGAACGACGGTTCTGGTGTTCAACGGCAATGCCGGCAACCGGGCGTACCGGGCGGATCTCGCCGAGGGGCTGGCCGCAGTGGGACTGTCGGTCCTGCTGTTCGACTACCGGGGCTACGGCGGGAACCCCGGCTCGCCGTCGGAGGCGGGGCTCGCGCGCGACGCCGCCGCGGCGCGCCGCTATCTCGAGACGCGAGCCGACGTGCGCGACGATCGCGTGGTGTACTTCGGGGAGTCGCTCGGGGCCGCGGTGGCCGTGCGGCTGGCGGTGGAGCGCCCGCCACTCGCGCTGGTGCTGCGGTCCCCGTTCACGTCGCTCGTCGACGCGGGCCGGTACCATTTCGGGTTCCTGCCCGTGTCGTTGCTCCTGCGCGATCGCTATCCGGCGGTCGATCGCATCTCGCAAGTGCGTTGTCCGGTCGTCGTCATCACGGCCGCGCACGACAGCATCGTGCCCGCCCCGTTGAGCCGCCGTCTGTTCGAGGCGGCGGCGGAGCCGAAGGAGCTCGTCGTGATCGAGCGGGCCGACCACAACGATTTCGCGCTCGTGGCCGGGCCGGAGGTGATCCGGGCGGTGGCCGGGGCGGTCTACACCGCCACGGCGAGTCCCGGCGCGCGGCGTTCCCGCTGAGGCATCTCGATCGTGGCGCTCACCTTGGCGCCGTCGGCAATCAGCAGAGACGGCGTCTTGAGCTCTCCCGCGACGACGGCCGTGTTGCGGATTTCCAGGCGCGTCGTAGCCGAGATGCTGCCCTCGACTTCACCGGACACGACGACCGTTCCTGCGGTGATGCCGCCGTTCACGTGCGATCCGGGCGCGAGCGTCAGCACCCGTCCGCCGAGCTGTATTTTCCCTTCCACGCGTCCGGCGATGGTGAGGTCTTCGTTCCCGCTGATCTCGCCCTTGATCACGATCGACTGGCCGTTGCTCATGGAACCTCCGCGCCGAGCGGACAGGCAAAGGCCATTCCCGGTCGCCGTGCGCAGCGCCCTCGCGGCACTGCGCACGGATCGGCCGCATTCGCGGTGTTCACGCCGTTGCGCGAACTCGCCTCACTCACGAAACCGTCAGTCGATTACGAACGTGAGATCGTGCGCGAGATCGTCACGCCAGGCGGACATGCGTCCGCCGATTCTCCGGCGCCGGCGGACTGTTACTCGGGGTTCACCCGGATGCGGAATCCCTTGGGCGCGATCTTCACAACCTGGCGGGGGCTGGCCGGCGCGGCCAGCAACGCCATAGCCGTGCCCGCCAGTCCGGCCTGTTCCTGTTCCTCTTCCTCCTCGAGCTTGAACAGCACCAGGTTTTCGAGGAAGGCGATCACGGCCTGGCGGTCCGCCATCGAGCGCGCCAGGAAAGCTGCCCGCGAGGCCCTGGCCTCGCTCGCGGTGTCGGTGTCGGACGCCGCGTGCTCGAGGATGGCCTCGGTCAGCGTCGTCGCCCGGCCGTCATGCATGTACGGGGCGGTCGATCCGACGCCCCACAGGTTTTCGGTCAGGAACGTGTCTGGCGTGTGGCGGTTGCGCGGATCGAGCGGGATCGGCGTGACGTCGTCGCCGGCGATCTCGTTGACGGGCTCCGCGAGCCTGGGGCCCATCGCGTGCCGCTTCAGGTCGCCATAGAGCTCCACGACGGTGCGCCCCTGGCGATCGCGTTCCGTGAACGCGCCGAGGTGCGCGAGGATGCTGCCGTCCTGCCGCCGGATGACATTGTCGGGCTGATCCCTGGTGAGGTCGAACGCGATCGGGTTCGCAGGATCCACGCCGCGCGCCACCGGGCTCTGGCCTGCGGGGAACGTCGCGCCGTCCCGGTACGCCGCGTTCTGGCTCGGCTCGCTGAAAACAGGCGCGTTGATCGGAAGGCTGGGGATGTGGCACGTCGCGCAGCCCACCTGCTCGAACACCTGGCGGCCGCGCTGGATCTGCGCGGTCTGCGCACTGGTCAGCGCGGGCTCGAGGAGCCCGAGCGAATTCAGCTCGAGCAGCGACGTCGGCCGCGGCTGCGCGGCCATGTAGATGGTGAGCGCCGTCTGGTCGCCGATCGTCAGCTCGTTGACGACGCCGTCGAAGTCCCCATCGACGTCGTCGCCCACGATCTCCACCGACTGCATCCCGAGCTCGTTGTGGGCCGCGCCCCGATTGAAGTCGCGCAGGAAGGCCACGCTGCCCTTCCACTGGAACGGCCTGACGATGAGCTCGGGGGCGGCAGCCGGGTTCTCGACGGACGCCAGGAAGTCGATGCCCTGAACTCCCGAGGTGTCGAACGCGACCTGGCACGGGGATGCCGTCGTCCGCGACGCCGCGAGCGTGCCGAAGCTCACGCCTTTGGCCACCAGCTTGACCGTCCGGGTCGCGGCTGCGCGGCAGACCTCCTGTGTGAGCTGCTGCTGGAGGGCGAACAGCTCGTCCGTCATCTCCTCGGCGAGCCGCTGAATCGCGCCAGGAGCGAAGACATGCGGCGTGTTGCGCTGTATGAAGTGCGCGACGTTGGCGGTGCGAAACGCATCGCGATGGACGTTCGCCGCGCCCGTGCCCGACCCATCCTCGAAGGGCTGCTCGTGACACTCGAAGCAGCCCTGGGCGTTCGGGCCGGTGACGCGCTGCGGTGTGTGTGCATACCACTCGCCGGAGCCCTTGAGATCCGCGCGCGGCATGCGCGTGAATCGCTGGCCGTTCCCTACGTTCGCCCCGCCGCCGTCGAGGGCGTTGAACGCGGTTGCGAACAGCTCGTCACCGAGCTGGAACGCCTGGTGGTACCGATCTGCAGCCGGCAGGACGTTCAGGGCGGCCTGATCGGCGTGCACGGCCGCGGGCGCGTGCAGCGCGCGCACGTTGCCGAGCTCGGTCACGATCGCCCGGCCGAGCGTCGCGCCGACAACAAGCACGGCGGCGATGGTCGAGGCGACGAGCGATCTCCGGAAGCGGGGAGAGGAGAGGACGACGCGCATGGGACACCTCGAGGGGCAGTGATCCCAGGCTCCGATCGCCAGACCACGCGATCGTGCACACCACCGGCTGGCCGGCTCACGGGAGCGCGGAATCGCCGTCGGGCACTTCGCAGGAGTGCCGGAATGTAGGTGCCAGCAGCGGGAGTGTCAAGCTGAACAGCTCGATCGAACAGCAGCCTGCTACAGCCAGCCTTTCTGACGCGCGAGTCGCGCGGCTTCGACGCGGTTCCTCGCACCCAGCTTGCCGATCGATTCCGAGAGGTAGTTGCGGACGGTGCCCTCCGAGAGCTTCAGGTGTTTCGCGATCTCGGCGCCGGACAGGCCTTCATCGGCGAGCCGCAGCACCTGACGCTCGCGGTCGGTGAGCGGGTCGGGTGCGGTCCAGGCCTCGGCGGCCAGCGCGGGATCCACGACGCGGCCGCCGCCGGCCACGCGGCGGATTGCGTCGGCGAGCTGGCTCGAAGGAGCGTCCTTGAGCAGGTAGCCGGCCACGCCCGCGTCGAGGGCCCGTCGCAGATAGCCGGGCCGCGCAAAGGTCGTGAGCATGAGGACGCGCGTGGGATGTCCGCCGCGCCGCAGCTCTGCAGCGAGATCCAGTCCGCTCATGCCGGGCATCTCGATGTCGGTCACGACGACGTCGGGCCGGTGGCGCCGGGCCAGGTCCAGCGCCTCCGTGCCGGAGCGGGCCTGCGCGACGACCGCGAGGTCCGGCTCGATTTCCAGCAAAGCACTCAGCGCGCCGAGGACCATCGCCTGATCCTCGGCAATCAGGATGCGAATCACGATGCAGCCAGCGCTCCGGATGCAGTCTGCGCGCGCGCAGGGACCTCCAGCATCAGTCGGGTGCCGTTGCTGCCGTCGCGGAGCACGCGACCACCGACCGCGGTGAGACGTCCCCTCATCCCGGCAAGCCCCGCGCCCTCCTCCAGGACGCCGCCCACGCCGTCGTCGTGGATGGTCAGCCGGACCACTCCAGCGGCCTGCGTCAGCGTGACCCGGCAGCGCGTGGCACGCGCGTGACGGACGACGTTGGTGCAGGCTTCCCGCAGGCCCAGAGCGAGCGCGCGCTCCTCGTCGACGCCCAGGGCCACGCTCCCGAGCTCCTCCTCGAGCGACACGCCGGCGGCTTCGAGCGCGCGCCGGGCCGCAGTCATCTCGTCCGCGAGCCGCTCTCCGCGGTAGCCGTGGATGGCCCGACGCACTTCCGCGAGCGCGCTGCGCGAGATGCGCTCTACGTCGCGAATCTCGGCAGTCGCGCGGACGGGATCGCGATCGGCGATCTTCGCCGCGAGCTCGGATTTGAGGACGATGACCGAGAGCGTGTGCCCCAGCAGATCGTGCAGGTCCCGCGCGATGCGCTCGCGTTCGGCGATGGCCGCGAGGTGCTCGGCCTCTTCGTGCGCCTTGATGAGCGCGCGGTCCTTGCGGCGCATCTCGGCGAAGTGCACGTTCGTACCGCCGACGAGCAGCGAGAGGGCGACGGCCGGGATCCAGAAGACGGGGTGCAGCGCCAGCAGCCACGATTCGAGCGCCACGATCGCGACAATCACGGCCAGCCAGCGGAACGCGATGCGCGGTGGCGCCGCCTCCCCCAGGAACGCGGCAGCGTAAATCACGAACGAGCTGGCGCCGGGGTTCCTGGGAGCCAGAAGGAGTCCGAGCGCGAGGATGCCGAACGAAATCCGGACGAGCCGCCTTCCGCTCACCCAGAAGCCCCTGAAATAGAGCACGAGGAACACGACGAGCGCCGGCCCGTCGATCAGCCAGTCCCGCGGCGAGTTGACGACGGCGGCCCAGACCACGAAGAACGACAGGTACGCCAGCCAGGCATACGGGGTCCACCCGAGCGGCAGCGAGGCTGGCAGGAGGCGCAGGCGCATGGTGCTCAGCCGTTCCCGTGCATGGTAGTGGGATCGGGCCCTCGAATCACGTCCGTTCTCGCCGGGATTCCGGACCGCGCGGGTGCTGGGAGCCGGATTCCCCGGGACCCTGTCTCACCGCAATCGCACCTCGTCGATTTCGAACCGGAACGGGCCGGGTCGCGTTCCCGCCGAGAACAGGATTGCGCGAAGGTCTGAGCCGTCGATGCCCTGGAACGAATCGAACGGGAACACGAACTCCTGCCATTCGGGCCCGGGCGTGAACCGGCGGACGGCCGGCATATTGCCCAGGCGGGCCGCGAAGGCCATGACATGATGTTCGCCTCCGTCGCCCCGGGCCCAGAACGCGAGCTCGCTGAACTTCGACAGGTTGGCGGGCGCCATGGGCGCCGGACCCGGGAAGAACATCGCGCCGGCCCACGCCGCGGCCGCTCCGGGCACGAGCGTCCCTGTAAGCTCGAGCGCGTGGGACGTTCCGACGGCCCCGCCCTCGATGACGCGCATCGAGGCCGTGGACGTGCCGCCCATGAGGCTGTCGGTGGACGTCTGCCATCCCGAACCGAAGCTCGCCGCCGTCTCGCCGGAGTCGAACGTGCTGATAGTGCCGGTCGCGACGGCCTCGGCGTCCGTGCTCGTGGCCGCCGGCGCCGTCCGTCGGTTCACGCGCTGCCCGAGCTTCCACACGCCCACGATGTCGCGCGTTGCGATGATGTCGGTCGTCGGGTCTCCCTGCACGAGCACGAGGTCGGCGCGAAGGCCGGCGGCGATCCGGCCGCGGTCGGCGAGATTGAACACGCGGGCGGGAACGGACGTGGCCGAGGCGAGCGCTGCGACCGCCGGGAGTCCTGCCTCGACCAGCAGCGCGAGCTCGCGGTGGATGCTGGCGCCATGCGCGGTGCCGGGGTTCGGCGCGTCGGTGCCCGCGAGAACGGGCACGCCTGCCTCGTGGAGGAGCTTCGTAGCCGCCAGGGCGTGCGCGAGCGTCCGGATGTTGGTGCTGTTCCGCGGGAAGCTGGCCGTGAGTGCCGCTCGTTCCCGTGCGGTGAGATACGGGGCGAGGCGGGCGTCTTCGACGAGCCCGCTGCCGCTGGGTACCCCCGTCGTGCTCTCGATGACCGACAGCGTCGGCGTCACGAACGCGCCGGCCCGCCGCACCCCATCCGCCCAACCCGGTTCCGGCGGAGCGTCGGCGAACACGTGGACGAGGCCGCTGGCGCCCGCCTCGATCGCCTCGACGGCGTCCCGGCGCGAGCCGGGGTGCACCAGCGCCAGCTTTCCGCGGGCCCGCGTGGCGGCAATGGCAGCGCGCAGCATCTCCGGATCCAGGCTCGCCAACTGCAATCCATAGGTGCGCCCGTTGTCGTAAACGATCTTGACGTAGTCGGATCCTTCGGCCAGTCGGGCGTCGACGAAGGCCGCCGCCTCGGACGCGGAGCCCAGCGTGGGAATGGCCAGGCCGTACTCTGTCCCGTGTCCCTTCGGCACGGTGACGAGCGTTCCAGCCGAGAAGAGATCCGCGCGTCCGGGCGCACCGCCGGCCTGTTGCTGCGCGGCGCGCATGGCCGCCGCAAACCGGTGGTCCGTGAACATGTCGAGCTCGGTCGTCACGCCGAACAGCAGCGCCCGCTCGAGCGCGTCGCCGAAGGCATGCGTGTGCGCGTCGATGAGCCCCGGCAGCAGCGTGCGCCCGGATCCGTCGATCACCTCGGTTCGGTCCGGTGCCGTCTCTCCGACACTCGCGATTCGTCCGTTCCGGACGAGGACCGTCGTGTCCGGAATCACGCGTTCGCCATCGAACACACGCACGTTCCGGAACGCGATGTCTGCGGCCGCCGGCGTCGCAGATTGTCCCCCCGGGATCCGCGTACTCCCGGCAACGCCCAGCCCCACGAGCGCCACGCCCGCGGCGATCAGCGCGGTAGTCGACTTCGTCATTTCCCGTCCTCTCAAACAGAACCCTGACCCTTGAATCCTGACCCTGAACCCTGAACCAGCTACTCCTCCTGACGCCGGTAGGCGTAGAGCGCGACGCCCAGGCCGGCAAGCGCAAAGCCGAGCAGGGCGGCCACGTGCGACCAGACGGGCGCGTCGGCGCCCCCGCCGATGGTTTTCAGCGCCAGCTGCGCCAGGTGGTATGCGGGCAGCCAGGGCGCGATGCTGCGAACGACGGCCGGGAGTGCCTCCAGAGGAATCCACAGCCCCGACGCGAACGCCATCGGCAGGTAGACCAGGTTGGCGATGGGCGCGGCGGCGCTCGGTGCGACCAGAAGGCCGAGGGCGAGGCCCAGGGCGCAGAACGGGACGGCACCGGCGACCAGCGTGCACATGAGCAGCGTCCAGGTCGGGGCAGCCAGCCGCACGCCTCCGAGGGTGACGCCGAGCGTGGCGAGCAGCGCGACGATCGCCACGCTGAACAGCGCGCACATCGCCAGCTTCGCCAGCAGGAACGAGGCGGGCGGCATCGGCGTCGCGCGCTTCAGCGTGAGCCAGCCGTGGCCGCGCTCGACGGCGACGCCCACGCCGAACGCAAACAGCGAAGCGCCGATGACGCCAAATGCCCCATAGGTGGCAAGGAGGTACGTGGGCATCGTCAGGCCCGCGACACCGCGCGATCCGAAGGCGACACCGAAGAGCACGTAGAACATGGCCGGGAACACGATCGCGGGGATGGCGAATGCCGGCATGCGCAAGGCTTTCAGCAGCTCGTACTTCGCCTCGAGAACGCAGGCGCGGACGGCGAGCGACATGGGTGAGGGATGGCCGTTGTGTCCCTCCCGGTGCGGCAGCGCTCCCTCCGCCCGGGTGGCGTCGAGCTCGAGCACGTGCCTGGTCATGGAACAACTCCTGTGGAAGCACTCGGGGCACCGCCGTTGCGCTGTGCGGTCAGGGCGAGACAGGCGTCCTCGAGATTCGCGCCCGTCACCTCGAGCGCCGACAGCCGGTCGTCGCGGGCGAACATCTCGCGGATGACGCGCTCCGCATCGCGGGTCAGAATCTCGACAGCCGCACCGTCGAGGCGAACGGAGCTCACGTCCTCCCATTGGCCGAGGACGTGCGGATCGATCCTCGTCACGCACCTGATGCGGCGCGACGCGACGCGCGCCTTGATCGCGTGAGGCGTGTCGTCGGCCGTCACCATGCCCCGGTCGAGCAGGACAATGCGATCCGAGACGGCGTCCGCCTCCTCGAGGTAGTGCGTCGTCAGGACGACGGAGCGTCCTTCGCTGGCGAGCCGCCGGATTTCCTGCCAGAACGCCCGCCGCGACTCGACGTCGAGCCCCACCGTCGGCTCGTCGAGGAAGAGGAGGTCCGGGTTGCCACAGATGGCGAGCGCGAACAGGACGCGTTGCCGCTGCCCGCCCGAGAGATGCCCGAAGCGCCGGTCAGCCACCGCGGCGAGTCCGGTCCGGCTCAGCGTGTCGTCGATCGACAGAGGGGCGGGATAGTGGCTGCGGAACGACGCGATGTGCTCCCGGACCGTCAGGGTCTCGGGCACCTTGGAAATCTGCAGCATCACGCCCGTCCGCCGGCGCGCGGCCACCGAGCGGGGCTCGGTCTGAAAGAGCCGCGCGGTGCCGCGGGTCGGTCGGGTGAGCCCGATCAGCAGCTTCACCGCCGTGGTTTTGCCTGCCCCGTTGGGGCCCAGCACGCTGGTGACCTGACCGGCCTCCAGCGCGAGCGAGACGTCGCGAAGCGCGGTGAGGTCTCCATAGCGCTTCGTCACGGCGTGAAGCTCGGCAATCATGCGCACTCCCTTCATCGCTCGGCGGCGCGGGGGTTGCTGGCCCCCGTCGTTCCGGGCCGAACGTGATGATGCGCTGTACCGGAGGCGGGGAGTAGTGCGGGAGGTCAGGAAACGGGCGTGACAATCGTCAGGACTAGCGCTGCACCCGCCCCGACGCGTCGCCGGCAGCCAGCCTGTCTACCTCGTCCACCGTCACCCGGTTGAAGTCGCCCGGGATCGACTGCTTCAGGGCGCTTGCAGCCACGGCGAACCGCAGGGCGTCCGCGGGTGCCCGCCCGGCCAGCAGGCCGTAAATGAGGCCGCCGGCGAAGCTGTCGCCGCCGCCGATCCGGTCCACCAGCCTCACGTCGTACCGCTGGCTGCGATGCAGGGTTCCCGTGGACGATTCCCAGAGCACGGCGCTCCAGCCGTTGTCGCTGGCCGAGAGGCTCTCGCGCAGCGTGATCGCCACCATCGGCGGCCCGAAGTCGCGCGTCACCTGCGCGGCAGCCTGCTGAAAGCCCGCGACGTCCAGCTGGCCGCTCGTCACGTCAGTGCCTGGCACGTGGACGCCGAGCACCGACTGCAGGTCCTCCTCGTTGGCGATGACCAGGTCCACGTGCCGCATCAGCGGCCCCATGACCTGCTGCGCCTGTGCCTCGGTCCAGAGTTTCTTCCGGTAGTTCAGATCCACGCTGACGCGCGCCCCTGCCGCCCGCGCGGCCGTGAGCGCGAGGCGGGTGGCTTCGGACGCGCGAGCGCCGAGCGCGGGCGTGATTCCGGTCGTGTGAAACCAGGCGGCGCCCTTCATGACCGCGTCCCAGTCCACGGCGTCCGGTGGCATCTCGGCAATCGCGGATCGCGCGCGGTCGTAGATGACCGCCGACGGCCGTTGGCTCGCGCCGGCCTCCGCGTAGTAGATGCCGATGCGGTCGCCTCCACGCAGGATCGCGTCGGTGAGCACCCCTTCGGTCCGCAGCGCCCGCACGGCCGCCTCTCCAATCGCGTGCTTCGGCAGCCGCGTCACGTAGACGCTCTCCAGCCCGAACTGCGCGAGGCTGACCGCGACGTTGGCCTCGCCGCCGCCAAACGTCGCCACGAAGGCTGGTGTCTGCAGGAACCGCTCGAACCCCGGCGGGCTCAGTCGCAGCATGATCTCGCCGAACGTCACCACCCTGGCCATCACCGGTTCTCCCGGGCTGCCTTCACGTTGGCCACGATCCGCTCCGCGTTGGCCCGCAGCACGCCGTAGCGCCCCTCCGCGATCGCCGTCGTGTCCAGCAGGGCCGAGCCGACGCCGACGGCAATCGCGCCGGCGCGAATCCAGTCACCGGCGTTGTCGACGGTCACGCCGCCGGTGGGCATGACCTTCACATGCGGCAGCGGTCCGCGCAGGTCCTTGAAGAATCCCGGGCCGAGCGTCGTCGCCGGAAAGACCTTGACGATGTCGGCGCCGGCATCCCAGGCGTCCAGGATCTCGGTGGGGCTGAAGCAGCCTGGCATGACCGGGACTCCGCGGGCGTGGCCTGCCGAGATGACCTCGCGCCGGAAGACCGGCGATACGACGAACTGCGCGCCCGCATCGACGACGCGTGCGACCGTTCCGGCGTCGACGACGGTGCCCGCCCCGAAGTAGAACCCGGGGGGCATGGTCGGCGCGAGGCTGGCTATGAGCTCGACCGCATTCGGCACCGTCATCGTGACCTCGAGCACGCGCACGCCCCCCTCGGCGATCGCGTCGACGACCGCGCGCACCCGCCCGGGTTCCTTCATGCGGATGACGGCCACGATGCCGGCCCGCTCGACGGCTTCCGTGATCTCCGATCGGCTCGCTTTCATGTTCGATTCCGTTCCACACGCCCCCGGCCTGGGGTCCCGGCGCGTTCCCTGATTTCAGGCCTGGGCCGCGTCGTGAATCCACGTGTGCGAGGGATCTTCGTGCAGCGCGAGCTTGCGCTGCTCGCCGGCCATGCCCCAGAGGTAGTAGAGGCGATAGCCGGGCGGCGACGACACGGGGTGGTAGCCATACGGCAGCAGCACGGCGTCGCCGTCGCGGACCGCGTGGGTAACCGTTTCGCCGTCGGCCGTGTACAGCATCTGCTGTCCGAACCCCTGCGGCGGATCGACGCGGAAGTAGTACACCTCTTCCAGCGTCGGCTCGCCATCGCGGCCGTCGTGTTTGTGGGGCGGGAAGCTGCTCCAGTGGCCCGGAGGGTTGAACGTCTCGCCGACCATGAGGCGCCTGACGTGCGGGTCGGTCACGAAGATGTCGTGCACCTCGCGGGCGTAGTTGCCACGCCCGCGGGCGTTCACGCGCACCTCGTCAGGCGTCGCGAGCACGGGGGATCCCCCTTTCGGCGCCGGGGTCGAGAAGAGCACGGCTTCGAACGCCGTCTGCGCCGCGACGTGGAGCGGCACGCCGGCCGGCAGATAGAGCGCGGTGGCCCGTTCCGTGAAGACGCTGTCGCGGCTGACGGTCCACTGCGATCCGCCGGCGGTCAGCGCGCCGCGGCCGTGTTGAAGGACGAGGACCGTCTCCTCGTCGGAGGATCCGAAATCGGCTGTGCCGCCCGCCTCGAGCGTCAGCCGCCGCGTCGTCAGCTCGCGCGCGCCGGCGCGGCCGCGCTGCTGCAGGACCTGGATGCCGCTTTGCCGCGGCTGTCTGAAGAGGGTTTCGTTCAGCATGTTGGTCGACTCGGATCGATTCGTACTCCGAACGCCGTGCGCGCGCAAGTCGGCACGGTTACCTGCCTGCGCCCGACAGAATGCCGGGCAGGCCCACAGTGCAATCCCGGACTCGGACGCGGATTGCCGGCCATCCCTCCGTCGTGGTGACGGTCTCGTACCGGCCGTCCGTGTGGAGCAGGACGGTCTCCTCGATCTTCGTTCCCGTCACGGTCGGATTCCACGCGAACGCCTGCGCCGGGGTGACGATCTCGTCCGACCGCGGGTGCGCCACCCAGTCGCGGGCGCGGTATCCGATCGCGCCGCCCTGGTGGTGCAACTGTTCTTCTCCGGGATATCCGCATGTGCTGTACGCGTCCGCGGCCGCCTCGAAGAGGGCCGCGCCGGTCGCGCCGGCCCTGGTCGCTTCCAGGAGCGCGCCGCACACGCGCGCGGCCGCCTCGGTCCGGCGGATCAGATCCGCGTCAGGCGCAGCGGCGGTCACGAGCCGCGACGCCGCCACCACCAGCCCGTGGCGTTCCGCGCACGTGGCGAGCAGCAACCGATGGCGCCACGGCAGCGGCGTCGGCACCGGGTGCCGGAACCGGGAGATCCGGTCGTCCGCGGCGCTCAGCAGGACGACGGGCCGGATGCCCGCGCGCATCAGCGCGGCGCCCAGGGAACCGGCGATCGCCTCCTCGGTCGCGCCAGGCGTGGTCGCACGGGCTGTTTCGCCGAGAATGCGACCGACGTCACGGCCGAGCTCGCGATAGCGTTCGATCTCGGGTGCGAGCAGCGGCGTCCGGAGGCGGGTGATCCGGCCGTCCAGTGGGAGCGCGTCGGCCGACACGCCGTCGGTACCGATGCGCCCCCCCGCCGCCTTCGCGGCAAGGCGGTAGACGAGCCCGGGATCCGCCCGTTCCTCCGTCCACGGGTACTCGACGATCTCGAACTCGAGTCCGTCCAGCGCTTCCTGCGTCAGACGCGGTCTCTCGATCCGGCTGGCGATCGCGAACCGCCGTCCGTCGACAGTGATCAGCAGCGCGCCGGCGCCGGCCTCGCGCGAGCCATCGATGCGGTTGGTGCGCCCGCCGGTCAGCCAGGCGAAATTCGGCTGGAGCGTCAGCAGGATCCCGCTGACGGACTCGGCGGCAGCCAGGCGCTGCAGGCGGTCGCTCTTCTCGGCGGTTTCGTTCACGGTTGACCCTGCCGGAGCCTGCAGGCTCGTTCGATGGCCCGCTGCTGCGCACCGGCCGCCCACCTCGTGCGAAGATGCTGGCCGTGATCCGCAAAGCCTTCCGCATGCGCGTGTACCCCGGCGCCGCGGCCGAGTACGCGCGGCGCCACCAGCCGATCTGGGCCGAGCTCGAGGAGGCACTGCTCGCCCACGGTGTCCACACGTACTCGATTTTCCTGGATCCGGCAACCAACGATCTGTTCGCCTATGCCGAGATCGAGAGCGAGGAACGCTGGGCCGCCGTCGCCGGGACCGAGGTGTGCCAGCGATGGTGGCGGTACATGCGCGACCTCATGCCGACCCACCCCGATGACAGTCCCGAGAGCGCCACGCTGCGTGAGGTCTTTCATATCGAAACATAGGAGCGGTCGTCGCCCGATCCGGTCAGAGCCGGCCCAGCGTCAGCCCGCCGTCCACGTGAATCACCGAGCCGGTCGAGTACGGCAGGTCGCCGCGCAGCAGCGCCGCCACGACGCGCCCGACGTCGCCCGGCTGGCCCCATCGCCCCTCGGGCACGAGTCCCTCCGCGATGCGCCGGTCGTACATCTCCTTGACTCCGGCCGTCATGTCCGTCGCAATCACGCCGGGCCGCACTTCGAACACGGAGACGCCCGCGGGAGCGAGCCGGAGCGCGAAGAGCTGCACGGCCATCGCGAGCCCGGCCTTGCTGACGCAGTACTCGCCCCGGTTCGTCGATGCCAGCTCGGCCGAGACGGAGGTGACGAAGACGACGGCGCGGCGTTCCGTTCCGGTCCCCGCCGAACTGAGGAAATGCCGCGCCAGCGCCTGCGTCAGGAAGTATGGCCCCTGCAGGTTCGTCGCAATGAGCTCCTCGAAGCTCGCCTCCGAGGCATCCAGCAGATCGGCACGCACGCGGGGCGCGCGGCCGGCGTTGTTGACCAGCGCGTGCACGGCAGGAAATCTCGCCGTCAGTTCGCCGACGAGGCGCTCCCGATCGGCCCTGCGGCCCACGTCTGCGGGCCAGTACTCCACGACGCGTCCCGGGCCGGCCAGTTCGTCGAGCACCCCTGCAACCTCATCGCGCGGACGCAGGCCGCAGAGCGCGAGGCTCCAGTGCTCCGCGGCCAGCGCGCGGGCAATCCCCAGCCCGATTCCGCGAGTCCCGCCGGTGACGACGGCGACGCGGGGCGGCCCGGCAGGGGCTGGATCAGCGGCCACGGCGCGACATCAGAAAAACGTCAGGTAGATCGACTGCTGCGCCAGCCGCCTGACGTAAAGCGCGGCTTCGCGCAGGTGATAATCGCCCCACTGGCTCGATTCGCCGCACGGGATCTGCGACCCGGGGGGGACGTAATCCCAGCCGTTCGGCCGGTGGTAGACGGAGTGCAGCAGGAGTCCTTCGTGATCGGGCGCCCGGCTCAGATATGGGCCCCGTTCGTCCAGCAGGGTATCGAGAACATGCAGCCCCGCCTGCGTGTAGCGCGTGCCGTCCTCCCCGCGCGCCGTCAGCACGCGCCCGAGCCTGAGCAGCCCCTGCGCGGCGATCGCCGCCGCCGAGCTGTCGACGGGTTCCCGGCCGTTGAAGGGGTCGGCCGGCCGGCTCCGCCAGTCGCCCAGTTCGGTCAGTCCCGGCGCGCCCGTGTCCCAGTACGGCATCCCGTCGGCGGCCGTGGCGCGATCGAGATAGAAATCGCAGGTGGCGATCGCCGCGTCGCGCATCCAGCCCTCGATAGCCTCGCCGCCTCCGAGCGGGGCGAGCTCGCCGGCCGGCACCGTGCCCAGGAACTCGAGCTGCTCGGCGAATCCGAGCATCGCCCAGGCCAGACCGCGCGTCCACGTCGTGAAGGGGGAGAAGCCCTGCTGGCTGTTGGGGCCCCGGTAACTGCCGTTGGCCACGTTGAACAGGCTTTCGTGGGCCACCCGCCCGCGTACGTCGTACACGTCACGACCCTCGCCGTAGTAGACCGCGTACCGGGCGGTGGCACGGGCGTGCTGCACCAGCCGCTCCAGCAGGTTGACGGGCGCATCCTGTTCTTCGGACAGGCGATGCCCGAGGCGGTGCGAGAGAGCCAGCGCACGCAGGGAGCGGATCGTGTCGACGAAGAGCGAGTGGGCGCCGTTGAAGGAGCAGATGAAGCCGCCGTCCGGGATCGCCGTCCAGCGCCGGGCCTGCACCGCGCCGCTGATCTTCAGCGCGAGCTCGTAGAGCTGCACCTCGAAGTCGCTGGCATCGATCCGGCCCTCGCGAGCCAGCCGCCAGAGCGCGCCGTAGGTGCTGACGTTGTTGAACCCGTGATCGTGGACGCCGACGTGCGTGAGGTGGGGCGCCATGCGATCCAGAGTCCGGCTGCGGCCGAGATCCAGAAAGGCGCGCTCGTCCGTGGCGTCGAACTGCAGCAGAGCGGAGCCGAACTGGAAGCCCTGCGTCCACTCCGTCCAGCCACGGGACTCGTACCGCCCGGCGACGGTGAAGACCGGGGCCCCGGCCCCGGCAGGCCAGCGGGACTCGAGCGCCCTGATCTTCGGACCCGAGATCTCGAAGAGCCGGTCGATCTTGGGCAGGAGACCGGCGGGCGTGCGGGAGCGGTCGGGATCGATGGTCACGCGGTCAGGGGACAGTAACGGCGCACATCATATATGATTCTTGACAGCAGGGTCCCGGGCACGTAGCCTCGGGGCCCAACGAGGAAGGCTGATGCTCGATCGTCCCCGGGCGCTGTCGGGTACGCAGCAGCTGCTGCTCGTCCTGCTCAGGACGCTCATCGGCTGGCACTTCCTGTACGAGGGCTATTTCAAGCTCCTGTATCCGGCGTGGACGCGCGCCGGCGTGCCGCTCGAGCGCTTCAGCTCGGCGGGCTACCTCAGGAATGCCGGTGGGCCGTTCGGCGAGGTGTTCCACGTCCTGGCCGACCCGGCCTGGGCGCCGTGGGTCGATCGGGGGGTCGCCTTCGCGCTCCTCGTCGCGGGGCTCCTGCTCGTGCTCGGGCTGTTTACGCAGCTCGGCTGCGTGCTCGCGCTCGGGTTGCTGGCCGCGTTCTACCTGTCGGCCATCCCGCTGCAGGGTGTTCCAGAGCCGCGGAGCGAGGGCACCTACCTGATCGTCAACAAGAACCTCATCGAGGCGGCAGCCGTCTGCGTGGTGCTCGTGTTCCGGACGGGCCGGATTGCGGGACTCGACGTGCTGCGCCGCGGGGTGGCGCGCGCGCCGGTCGGCGCGCCGGAGGCCGTGTTATGACCCTGACGCCGGAACAGCAGGCGCTCGGGCGCCGCACTTTCCTAAAAGCGCTCGCCGGGACCCCGGCGCTGGCCGCGCTCGGCGCCACGGCGGCGATCAAGGGGCCGCTGCCGGGCGGTCCCGTGCGCCTCGGGTTCATCGGCGTCGGGGGCCAGGGGCGCGCCCTCCTGGACTCCACGCGGGCGCCGCACGCCGAGGTGCGCGCGCTGTGCGACATCAACCCGACGCAGCTCGCGCGGGCCGACGAAATCCTGAAGCAGAACTCGCTGCCGCCGGCGCGGCACTACGTCGAGTGGCCCGAGATGCTGCAGAAGGAGGACATCGAAGCCGTCGTCCTCGCGCCGCCGCTCTGGGCCCACGCGGAGATCACCGTCGGCTGTCTCGAGGCCGGCAGGCACGTGCTCTGCGAGAAGATGATGGCGTGGGACGTGGCGGGCTGCGAGCGCATGCGCGATGCGGCCCTCCGCGCCGGGCGGGTGCTGGAGATTGGCTACCAGCGCTTCTACAATCCGCTGTACGAAGCGACCTACGACGGCGTCATCCGGCCCGGTCTGCTCGGCGACGTCTATTACGCGCGGCTGGTCTGGCACCGCAACGCGAACTGGCGGCGCACGGGCCAGCCTCCCTCGCCCGATTACGATCCGTCGCGCTGGGGGTATCCGACATTCGAGCACCTGCTCAACTGGCGCCTGTACAACAAGTATTCGCAGGGCCTGTTCGCCGAGCTCGGGAGCCACCAGCTGAACATCGCGAACTGGTTCTTCGACAGCGAGCCGACGCGCGTCGTGGCGTCAGGCGGGGTCTATCGCTTCAAGGACGGACGTGAGACACCCGACCACGTCTACGGGACCTTCGAATACTCCGGCGGTAGGACCGCCACGTTCACCTCGATCGAGTCCAACGCGTTCGACGATGCGTACGAGATGTTCATGGGCACGAAGGGTACGTTGATCCTGAAGAACGAGAACGAGGCGATGCTGTTCGAGGAGGGGAGCGGGGCTCGGGCCTCGGGGGTCGAGTTGACGCCCAGGAGCGCAGGGGCCGCGGCGACGGCCTCCGAGACGGTCAGCGGCACGACCCCGGATCCCGCGGCAGCCGCCTCCGGCTCCGCGACGGCGTCCGGCACGCAGCAGGTCGAGCGGCGGGTTGCGACGCGCCGGCAGATCGAACGGTTCTGCGCCGCGATCAGGGTGGGCACGCCCGTCGCCTGCGGTCCCGGGAAGGCGCTCGGATCGGCACGGGCGTGCATCCTCGCGAACACGTCGCTCGTCGAGAAGGCTCCGACGACCACATGAGACCCGCCCGGGTGCTCGCCCCGCAGCGGCACGTCACGAAGCAGCGGTACGTCTACGACACGCTGCGCGAGGCAATCATCCGCTGCGATCTCAAGCCAGGCGAGCGGCTCGTGATCGACGAGCTCGCGCGCCGCATGGACATCAGCATCATCCCCGTGCGCGAAGCCCTGCGCCTGCTCGAGTCGGAGGGCCTGGTGTCGTCGGTGGCCCACGTGGGACCCACGGTGACGCCGATCTCCCGGGCGTCCATCGTCGAGATCTTCACCATCCTCGAGGGACTCGAGACGGTCTCGGGCACCGCCGCCGCGCAGCGGGCCGCGCCCGAGGACTACGCGTCGCTCGACCTGCTCGTGGCCGACATGGATCGCGCGCTCGCGGCGGGAG
Source organism: Vicinamibacterales bacterium (assembly GCA_035620975.1). GTDB lineage: Bacteria > Acidobacteriota > Vicinamibacteria > Vicinamibacterales > 2-12-FULL-66-21 > DASPFV01. The sequence goes on along the minus strand of DASPFV010000264.1, from coordinate 10,998 downwards.
ACCAGGCATCCTGGGCGGGGCTCAACGGCACCTTTCACCTGACGATCAGCCGGCTCGCGGCGATGCCCATGCTGGATGCCATGCTGCGCCGCGCGCTCGATCACTGGGACCGGGTCCGGCATCACTTCTTCAGCGGCGTGCTCACCCGCCGGGCCGACATCGCCCAGCGCGAACACCACGAGATGCTGCGCTGCATGAAGGCGCGCGACTTCGAAGGGGTCGAGCGCACGATGCGCGCGCACAACCGCGGCGCGATGGCCGCTTACACGGCCTACCTCGACTCGCCGGATTCCGGGAAGGGCGGCGGGGCCGCGGCGTGAGCCTGGAACGATTCCCCCGCCTGGCGTCGCTCAAGACCCCGGAGGCCTTCCGTGCGCACCTGTCGGCGGCCGGCATTCCGCTGCAGTTCGAGGACGTGGTTCAGCCCGCGCCGGCGTCGCCGCTCGCCGCGCCGGTCGAGCGCGCTGGCCTCCGCGTCGGCAACCGCTTCTGCATCCTTCCGATGGAAGGGTGGGACGGCCACACCGATGGCACGCCGAGCGAGCTGACCACGCGCCGCTGGCAGCACTTCGGGGCCAGCGGCGCGAAGCTGATCTGGGGCGGCGAGGCCGTGGCCGTCTGCTACGAGGGGCGCGCGAATCCCAACCAGCTCGTGCTCGTCGACGAGACGCGGCCGGCGCTGGCCGCGCTCAGGACGGCGCTCGTCACCGAACACGTCAACCGGTTCGGGGCCGCGGCCGTGGACGATCTCGCGATCGGACTGCAGCTGACGCATTCCGGACGGTTCGCCCGTCCCACCGCGCACGATCGGCCGGAGCCGCTCGCCGCGTACGCGCACCCGCTCCTCGACCGCCGATTCCCGGCGGGGGTCCGGGTCCTCGCCGACGACGAGCTCGATGCGCTGGTGGAGGCCTTCGTCCGCGCCGCGCGCCACGCCCGCGAGATCGGGTTCGCCTTCGTCGACATCAAGCACTGCCACGGCTACCTGCTGCACGAGCTGCTGAGCGCGCGGACGCGCTCCGGCCGCTACGGCGGCTCCCTCGAGAACCGCACGCGTTTCCTGCGCGACACGATCGACGCCATCCGGGCCGAGGTGCCGGACCTCGGCATTGCCGTGCGGCTCTCCGCCTACGACATGGTCCCGTTCCGCAAGGGTCCGCTCGATCGCGGCGTTCCCGACGCCGACCCGCAGGCCTACCCGCACGCCTTCGGGCTGCTGCGCGACGACGTGCCCGACCCGATGGGGGAGGCGCTCGCCGAGGCGCGCGAGGTCGTACGCATGCTCTGTGGCCGCGGCGTCCGGTGGATCTGCGTGACGGCGGGCAGCCCGTATTATTGCCCTCACGTGACCCGGCCCGCGGCGTTCCCGCCCATCGACGGGTACGAGCCGCCGGAGGATCCGCTGCACGGCGTGGCGCGGCACATCGACGCCACGGCGCGTCTGAAGGCGGAGTTTCCGGGCGTCGTGTTCGTGGGCTCGGGATACACCTACCTGCAGGAGTGGCTGCCGAACGTCGCGCAGTTCAACGTCCGCCAGGGTCTGACCGATCTCGTGGGGCTGGGGCGCATGGTGCTGGCCTATCCGGAGCTGCCCGCCGACGTGCTGCGCGGCGCGCCGCTCCGCCGCAAGTCGATCTGCCGGACCTTCAGCGACTGCACGACGGGTCCGCGGAAGGGGCTCGTGTCGGGCTGCTATCCGCTGGATCCGTTCTACGTCACGCACCCCGACGCCGTCCGCCTGCGCGAGGTCAAGGCCGCCCAGCGCACATGACCGACGCCACGGCCGACCGCCGTCATCAGCTCTTCGCCGTCCTCACCGCCTTCCTCGCGCTGTTCGCGATCGTCGGGTTCGCGCTGTACGGCCTGCCGCGGTTCTACCCGTACTTCGTGCAGGAGCTCGGCTGGACGCGGCAGCAGGTCACGTCGGGGAACGCCTACAGCAAGATCGTCGTCGCGCTCGCGTTCGGCGCGATAGCGGGCCGGCTGGTGGACCGCTTCGGGCCCCGGCGGCTGATGCTGGCCGGCATCCTCATGGCAGGCGGCGCGCTGATCGGGCTCTCGTTCGTGGCGTCGCTGACGACCTTCTATCTGTTCTACGGCTTCAACGCGCTCGGCTACGTGTGCGGCGGCCCGCTGCCGAACCAGGTCCTCCTGTCACGCTGGTTCGATCGCGCCCGAGGCCGGGCGATGGGGGTTGCGTACCTCGGCATCGGGCTGGGCGGCGCCATCGTTCCGCTGCTGGCCTACGCGCTCACCCAGGGTCTGGGGTGGCGCGGGGCGCTTCGCGTCCTCGGCGTGCTGATGATCCTGATTGCGTTGCCCGCGGCCTGGTTCGTCCGCGAGCCGGCCGCCGCGGCCGCGCGCCCGGGCGTACCGCAGCTCTCGCTCCTGACCGTGATGTCGCGTCCCGCCTTCTACCTGCTGATGATCGGCAGCATGGCCTCGATCGGCGCCATCGGCGGGACGATGCAGAACCTGCCGCTGTACCTGCGGCTGGATCGGAATCTGCCGCAGGTCACCATCGACCTGACGCTCTCGCTCATCCTCGTCGGCAGCGTCGTCGGCAGGCTGTTCATGGGCTGGCTGGCGGATCGATGGCCGAAGAAGCGTGTCATGCTGCTGATCTACACGATCGTGGCACTGGCCATTCCGCCGCTCTTCTACGCGCCGACGCCGGGCACGCTGGCCGTGTGCGCGCTGGTGTTCGGCATCGGCCTGGGGGGCGACTACATGATCATCCCGCTCATGGCCGCCGAGATGTACGGCCTGGCCATCATGGGACGGGTCATGGGGATCGTGCTGACGGCCGACAGCGTGGCGGAAGCGCTGGTGCCCATGCTCGTCGCCGCTTCGCGTGACCAGACAGGCAGCTATACGACGGGCTTCGTCGTGCTCGTGGCCCTGGCCTCCGTGGGGGCCGTGGCCGTGGCGTTCCTCCCCCGAAGCGCCCGCCCCGAGCCCTCCCCGGTGAGCCCGGTTCGCTGACCACTCCCGCGCCAGCCGGCCGGCCAGGGCCTTCCCGCCGCTCAAAGGTCAGACCACTTCATTCCTGGCAGGAACGGCTCGCCCCTTGCCTTTCCATGAGCATCGCATATTATGGCGGTCGGCTCCCCGACTGCCGGGTGCACCGGCCGTATTGGTCAGACCAGTCATGAAGCCAGCCGGAACCAGTTTCTTCACCACGGCATCACCGGAGGGCTCCACCCACCAGGTGGTCGCCCACGTGCGGGGGCTGATCGAGCGAGGCCAGCTGAGACCCGGGGATCGGCTGCCCGCCGAGCGCGATCTGGCGGGGCAGATCGGCGTCAGCCGGCCGACGGTGCGGGCCGGGCTTCGGGCGCTCGCCGCGATGGGCGTCGTGCAATCCCGGCACGGCTCCGGCACCTATATCCCCGACGGCCCCCCGGTGCTCGCCGCCGAGCCGCTGAGCTTCCTTGCGGCACTCCACGGGTTCACCCATGCGGAGATGTACGAGGCCAGGCGCATCCTGGAAGTGGGGGCGGCCGGGCTCGCCGCCGAGCGGGCCACGCCCGATCACGTCGCCACGCTCGCCGAGGAGGTGGCGAATCTCTTCGCGTCGCTCGAGTCGCCGCAGGTGTTCCTGGTGCACGACATCAACTTCCATCGGGCCGTGGCGGGGGCCTCGGGCAATCCGATTGTCGCCTCGCTCGTGGAGATGGTGTCGACGCTGTACTACGAGCGGCGGCGCCGGACGGCGGAACGGGCCTTTCCGAGGGATCTGCGGGACGCGGCCGAGGCGCACCGGCGGATCTACCAGGCGGTGCGCGCCCACGACGCCGAGGCGGCGCGCACGGCGATGAACGACCACCTGCTGCAGGCGAGCGCGTATCAGGCCCAGGAGCCGGGCCATGCGAATCCGCAAGCGGATGTCCCCGTGGAACCGGCCGCAGCCGGGGACTCGCCGGCGCCGCGGCGTGCGCGGCGGAGGCGGGAGAGCCAGATTTGACGGGCCACTCGCTCTTCGATCTGGCGGGGCGCGTCGCAGTCGTGGTCGGCGGGACGAGCGGCATCGGCCGGACGCTTGCGCTCGGCCTCGCCGACGCGGGGGCGGACGTCGTCGCGACCGGGCGCCGTGTGGACCTGGTGCACGCGGTCGCGGCCGACATCGAAGCGCGCGGGCGGCGGACGCTGCGGGTATCGTCGGACGTGGCGGAGAAGGCGTCGCTCGAGCGCGTGAGGCAGGCCTGCCAGGAGGCGTTCGGGCGCGTCGACATCCTGGCGTGCGTGGCAGGCACGACCGCGCGCGTGCCGACGCTCGAGATGGACGAGGCCGACTGGCATCGCGTCATGGACACCAACGTGACGGGGACGTTGCGGGCCTGCCAGGTCTTCGGGCGCGATATGATTGCCCGGCGATCGGGCCGCATCATCACGATTGGATCGCTGTCGTCGTTCGTGGGCCTCTTCGAAGTGGCCGCGTACGTCGCGAGCAAGGCGGCCGTGGCCGGGCTGACGCGTGCGCTCGCGGTGGAATGGGCCCCGCACAACGTGACTGTCAATGCGATCGCGCCGGGACTGTACCGGACCGACATGAACGCGGCGCTGCTCGATTCCCCGCGCGGGCAGGAGTTCCTGATGCGCACGCCGATGAAGCGGTTCGGCCGGCTCGACGAACTGATCGGGGCCGCCGTCTTCCTCGCCTCCGACGCGTCGTCGTTCGTGACCGGCCACGTGCTGGCGGTCGACGGCGGATTCCTGGCGAGCGGGGTCAACCAGTGAAGTCCGTGCTCGTCATCAGCGATCGCGACAACGTGGCGACGGCGCTGGAGCCGCTGGAGCCCGGCCGCCGGATCGAGGTGAACGGGGCCACGCTCGTCGTGCGGGAGCCCGTGCCCTCGGGGCACAAGATCGCCCTCCTGCGGGTCCCGGCGGGCGAGGCTGTCGTGAAGTACGGCAGCCCGATCGGGATGGCCAGCGCGGACATCCTGCCGGGCGCGCACGTGCACACGCACAACCTGTCGAGCACCCGCGGGCGCGGAGACCTGCCCGCCGCCGTGGGCGAGCCGCAGCCCCGCCTGGCGGAACCACCCGACGATCGCAACGGCCCGGGGCGCGAACCGATCGAGGCCCGCGACGCGCCGGACGGCCGCGCCGCCCCGCCGCGAGGCGAGCCATGACCAGCCCCGGACGCTCACGCCCGGGCTTCCAGGGCTATCGACGGGCGGCCGGCACGGTCGGGACGCGCAACCACGTGCTCGTCGTCCCGACCGTGATCTGCTCGTCGGTCGTGGCCGAACGCGTGGCGGCCGCCGCAGCGCCCATCGGCACAGCCCTGCCCCACCTGGCCGGCTGTGGTCAGCTCGGTCCCGACATGCGCCTGACCCATGAAACGCTCGCGGCGTACTGCGCGCATCCCAACGTCGGCGCCGTGATCGTGGTCGCGCTGGGATGCGAGCAGGTGGTGGCGCAGGTCCTGGCGGAGACGGCACGCCGGCACGGCAAGCCGGCCGAGATCATTTCGATTCAGGGCGAGGGGGGGACGGTGCGCGCGACGGAGAAGGGTGCGCACATCGCCCAGGCGTTCGCCGGGATGCTGGCCGCGCAGGAGCGCGAATGGTGCGACGTCGGCGAGCTCGTCCTCTCGCTGAAGTGCGGTGGTTCGGATTACACGTCCGGCCTGGCCTCCAACCCGACGCTCGGACGCGTGACCGACCGGCTCGTACAGCTGGGCGGCACGGCCGTGCTCGGCGAGATCGCCGAGATCATGGGCGCCGAGCACGTCCTCGCGGCGCGGGCGACCAGTCCGGCGACGGCCACCCGGCTCATCCAGGTGATCACCCGCGTGGAGACCGAGGCCCGCGCGCTGGGGCTCGACATCCGCGGCACGCAGCCGTCGCCCGGCAACATCCGCGGCGGGCTCACGACCATCGAGGAGAAGTCGCTCGGCGCCACGCACAAGGGAGGAGAGCGTGCGCCACTCGAGGACGTCGTGGCCTACGCGGCACCAGTCACCCGCAAGGGGCTGACGGTGATGGACACGCCGGGACTCGACGTGGAGTCGGTGACCGGGATGGTCGGCGGAGGCGCACAGGTCGTCGTGTTCACGACGGGGCTGGGCACGCCGACCGGCAACCCCATTGCGCCCGTCATCAAAGTGACGGGCAACGCGCGCACCGCGCGGCAGATGGCCGACAACATCGACATCGATGTCAGCGGCATCATGGACGAGACCGAGACGCTCGACGCGGCCGCCGATCGCCTCTTCGACGAGATATTGGCCGTGGCCTCCGGGCGGCAGACCGCGGCGGAGACGCTCGGACACCGCGAGTTCGCCATTCACCGCCGAAATCCGACAATCTAGCCGCGGCAGGCACTGGCCTCCGTCAATACATGCACGAGCCGACGGCACTCACGGTGGGACGATGACACGTGATTCCCTGAAGGAGCCAGCCCATCGTTCCTTCGTGATGTCGTGAGCCAACCAACCATGTCCAAACCCCTAGATGCACGGCGCGGCGCCGAAGCCGGCACCGTGGCGGCCGGCGCAAAGCCCGGGTACTTTCGCTGGGTCATCTGCGGTCTGCTGTTCCTGGCGGCCACGATCAACTACATCGACCGGCAGGTGCTCGGGATCCTGAAGCCGACCCTGCAGGCGGAGTTCGGCTGGAGCGAGATCGACTACGGCGACATCGTCTTCTCGTTCCAGCTCGCGTACGCGATCGGGTTCCTGATGGCCGGACGCTTCATGGACTGGGTCGGGACCCGGAAGGGGTTCTCGATCGCGCTCATTCTCTGGAGTCTGGCCGCGATAGCGCACGCCGAGGCGCCCGTGTTCGGCCCGGCGGCCGCGACGCTGCTCGCGCTCGTCGGCCTGCATTACTCCGCTTCTGTGGCGGGCTTCATCTTCGCGCGCCTGGCGCTCGGGCTCGGCGAGGCCGGCAACTTCCCCGCGGCCATCAAGGTGGTGGCCGAGTGGTTCCCGAAGCGCGAGCGCGCGTTCGCGACGGGCCTGTTCAATTCCGGGACCAATGTCGGCGCGCTGGTGACCCCCCTCGTCGTGCCCTGGATCACACTGACGTGGGGCTGGTACTGGGCCTTCGTCGCGACCGGCGCGCTCGGATTTCTCTGGCTGGCGCTCTGGTGGCCGCTCTACGGCCGGCCCGAGACGCACCCGCGGGTGGGGCCCGCCGAGCTGCTGCACATCCAGAGCGATCCGCCCGACCCCCCTGTGAGAGTGCCGTGGCTCACGTTGCTGCAGTACCGGCAGACGTGGGCGTTCGCTGCCGGCAAGTTCATGACCGATCCGGTGTGGTGGCTGTATCTCTTCTGGGTCCCGGACTTCCTGAACCGCAACCACGGCATCAACCTGGCCGCGATGGGTCCGCCGCTGGTGGCCATCTATCTGATCGCCGACATCGGGAGCATCGCGGGCGGCTGGCTGTCGTCCCGGCTGATCAAGATGGGCTGGACCGTGAACGCGGGGCGCAAGACGGCGATGCTGGTCTGCGCGCTCGCGGTGCTGCCGATGGTGTTCGCTTCGGGCGCGCGCGAGCTGTGGGTCGCCGTGGGCCTCGTCGGTCTCGCCGCGGCGGCGCACCAGGGCTGGTCCGCCAACCTCTTCACCCTCGTCTCCGACACGTTTCCCCGACACGCCGTGGGATCCGTCGTCGGCCTCGGTGGCTTCGCCGGCGCCGCTGGCGGCATGCTCATCGCGAAGCTGACCGGCTACCTCCTGGAAGCCAGCGGCAGCTACGTGCCGGTGTTCCTCATCGCCGCATTCGCGTACCTCGCGGCGCTGGCCGTGATCCACCTCCTGGTTCCAAGGCTCGAGCCGGCCAGGGTGGGGTGAACGGGGGTGCCCGTCACTGTTTCTTGATCAGCTTTTCGAAGAGCGACTGCGCGCGCCGCTTCAGCTCGTTCTGCAACGCGCGGTTCAGGGCTGCGGCAACGTCGACGGTGACGACGGGCTCCGACAGGGTTCCCGTGATGCGGGCGGGCACCACGACCCGGCCGTCTTCCTGCGCGTAGCGCCTCAGGTCCGTTCCCGCCTGTTTGGTCAGCTCTTCCGAGAGTGTCACGTCGGCTCGCGCGTCCAGCTGTCCGCCCGGCACGCGCATCGTCATGCGCCCCAGCAGATCGAAGTCGCGCGAGGCGAGGGCGAGATCGTCCGACGCGAGCGTGCCCGGCTCGAGGACGAACGTTCCGCCGAGGCGCGAGAACGCCGATCCGGATCCAGGCGGCGGCGCGCCCGACGGTTTGCCGAACGCGAGCACGACGGCGCGCACGAGATCGAGGCCCGGGATCTCGCCGTCGACTGCCGCACCGGTGGCCCGGCCCCGCAGCGATCCGAGGATCGCCGTGCGGTCGGAGCCGCGCGCCGACAGAGCGAGCCTGGCGTCGAGACGGCCCGTGATGGCCCCTTCATTCCCCGCCGCGGCAGCCAGCGCCGCGAGGTCCATGTCCTCCACGCTGCCCTGTGCGTCGATCTCCGGCGTCTCCCCTTTGGGCACGACCGTCATCGTCCCCGCGTAGGTGCCCCCGAACATTCCGAACGAGAGCGGAGCCAGCGCCACTCGCGCCGGCCGCACGTCGGCCGTCGTGGACAGGTCGGTGAGCTCGTGTCCGGCGAGCCGGCCGGAGGGCGCCGTCAGTCTCACCCTCAGGCGCATCTCACTGTCGGGTGCGGAACGGCGGGGCCTTTCGTTCGAGCCCGCGATCCCCGCGACGAGCGCCAGCAGCTCGTCGAGGTCGAGCGGGCTGGCGGCGAGCGTGAAGCTGCCCTGAAGCCGCTCGAGACTCTGCAATGTTCCCTGGGCCGTGAGGTGTGTGTGCTCTGATCGGGCCGACAGGCTGGACACGTCGAGCCGGTCGCCCTCGAGCGCCGACTCCATGTCGACGCGCACGCTCCGTCGCGCCACGCTCACCTCGAGATTGCGAACGGAGATCACCCGTATCGAGACAATCGTGAACCCGTCGTCCTCGGGCCGGGCCGGCGTGCCGGTCGTGTCCGATGCCGGCGGTGGCGCCGGTCTGGAGGACTCCGCGTGTGGCTCGCCGTTCGGCCGTTCGGAGGCCGCGAGCAGCGGGAACGGAAGCGGGAGCGGAATCGCGGCGTCGCTCAAGAGGACCTCTGCGTCCTCGATCCGGCGGCCGAACAGCCCACGCAGCCCCGTGGCGACGGAGATGCGCCGGGCTGTCACGGCCGCAGGTTCGCCGATCGCGACATCGGACAGTTCCAGGGTGACGCGGGGAAAGATGGACGCACCCGCTGATCCGACGCGCACGGGCTGGCCGGTCAGCACACTCAGCTGCCTCTCGACGCGCGCGCGGACAGACTCGGATCCGAGCAGCGAGCGCGCCACGAGGAGCAGCCCGAGCCCGCCCAGGAGCAGGAGCACGACCGCCGCGAGCAGAAGTTTCTTGGCCATGGCGTGAGGCGGTGGAGTTGCCGTCGCTTCACGCCCAGCGTACACCGTCCCGCACCGCGCGGGCGGAGTCCGCCGAGGCGGCGCTGGCCGAGCTCAGCGTGACGCCGCCGTGGTGCGATGGGCCGAGGCGCGCTGAACGGGCCGTTTCGGAGCCGGCGAAGGGGCTTTGGGCGCCATCATGACGGCGTCCAGGAAACGCTCGATCGCGTACGTCGTCACCTGGCCGCATGGACCGCCGATGCTGCGGTCGCAGGCGTGGGTCGCCCATTTGAGACGGACGAACAGATGGCGCACGCCCGATTCCTTGAGCTTCTGCTCGAGCCGTGCGCTCTCGTCCGGCCGGACGACATCGTCCCGCATTCCATGGATGAGGAGGGTGGGCGGCGTCGCGGACCCGACGAAATTGATCGGGGATGCCGACGCGTACGCCTCGGCGGCGGTGGAGGGCGGCCCGCCGAGGTAGGTCTCGATGAGACCGCGGGAATCCACCAGGCTGGCGGGTGCCGGGTTGTCGTATCCGAAACGGAGATCGGTCGGACCGTACAGGGAAATCGCGCCCTTGATCGCCGGCTCGCCCGATGTGTACGCCGCCAGGAGCGCCAGCTGTCCGCCTGCACCGCGTCCGAGTATCGCGAGCCGCGAGGGGTCGAGCCCGATCTCGTGGCCGTGCACCTTGAGGTGCGCGATGGCCGCAAACACGTCGTCGCGGGGCGCCGGGAACTTCCACCGCGGCGCCAGCCGGTAGTGAATCGACGCCACGACGAAGTCGCGGCTCGCGAGATACGCGTTGAGCGCCAGGAAGTCGCCGTTGTCGCCGTCCTGCCAGGTGCCGCCGTGGACGACGATGACGCCGGGAAGAGGACCGTGCTCGTAGGCCGGACGGTAGACGTCCAGGGTCAGGGGATGGCCCTCGGGACTCGCGAAGACGCGCTCCTCGAACCGGATGGCCGGCACGTCCGGACCGGAGACCAGCTCGAAGAGGTAGAGCGGCTCGTCGCGAGGATATTCCGCTTCGCGGCTGCGCTCGCGCCGCTCGCTGCCGAAGCGAGCCTGGAACTCGGAGGGCAGGTGCTCGTTCAGTTGCTTGGCCTGCACCACGGGCAGCAGGAAGAGTGCGATGGCCCCCGCGCTGAGCAGGCCGCCGAACTGTCCGACCCGCGTCATACCAGGGGTCGGGAAGAGGGGCAGCAGCGCGAGCACGGCGATCCAGTACCCCCACTCGGTGGCGGCGAGCGAGACCGTCCACAGCAGGTGCGTCGGGGCGGGCAGTGCGGTGAGCGACGCGACGGCGAGGAACACGAGACCGGCGGCCAGCCTGAGGATGTTCATATCCAGCCCTCCGCGGCAGGCACACGTTCGCGATGGTGCCGCACGGCGTCGAGCGTCCCGCCGCAACTCCGGTGCCAGGCGGTCGGGGGCAATTCCGGGCAGAAACGACGGCCCGTGCGCGGCTTCGCGGTTCGGGAGTGTGATCGGGTGACGAGTTTGGCGTTGGGGTCGGATGGGGTCGGATGGGGTCAGGTCTTGCAATAACGTACGGTGGCGCCGGTGGGGTCAGGTCTTGCAATAACGTACGGTGGCGGTCCCTTGCATGGCCACCGTACGTTAT
>DASPFV010000263.1:0-87028 GCA_035620975.1 Vicinamibacterales bacterium | reverse complement strand
TCAGCCAGTTGTTGGTGATCTCCGTGCGCACGTCCTCAGTCATCATCGGTACGAGCGGGAGCGCGATGTCGGGCATGTGTCCGGCCCTTGCGCTCTGGAACGACGATGGCGTCACGCCGACGATCGTGACGACGCGGTCGCGGATCGTCATCGTCTTGCCAATCACCGAGGGGCTGCGGTCGAAGCGCCGCTGCCAGTAGTGATCGCTGATGACCATCGCCAGCGACGCTGGCGACAGCACATCGTCGGGCGGTCCGAGCAGCCGGCCCACGGCGGGCTGGATCCCGAGCACCGCGTAGTAAGTGCCGGATACAAGCTCCGCTGTCACGAACTCTTCCTCGCCGTCGATCGCGATCGCCTGGTCACCCCCGGAGTGCGCGAACACGCCCGACATCGAAGTCATGTTGTCCCGGAAGTATTCGAAGAGCCGATACGAAAGCGGGTAAAAACGCCCGTCGGGCGACAGCCGGGCAATCTGCACCAGCCGATCCGGCTCCGGCACGGGCAGAGCCCGTAGCATCACGGCATTGATCAAGCTGAAGATTGCCGCATTGGCGCCGATGCCGAGAGCCAGCGAGAGCACCGACACTGCCGCGAACCCGCGGTTGCGTCCGAGTGTTCGGACCGCGTAGCGTAGGTCACGCCGGAAATCATCCAGCCAGCGGCCGCGCACGTCCCGAACCGCTTCTTCGATCTGCGGCGGGTTGCCAAATTCCAGGAACGTTCGGCGCTCGGCCTCCGGCCGGTCCATGCCGGCGGCCATGTAGTCGTCGATTAGACGCTCGCGGTGGAACCTGATCTCATCCTCGATGCGCGGGTCACGTCGGCGGTTGAACCACATGCGCTACTCCGCGGCACTGAGGATGCCGGAGATAGCCGCCGACAGCCGATCCCAGTTCGCGCGCTGTTCGCCGAGTTGCTGCCGGCCGAGCTTCGTGAGCGAGTAGAATCTGGCCTCGCGTCCGGTCTCCGATGCGGCCCATTCCGCACGGACCCAGCGGCGCTTCTCGAGCCGATGCAGCGCCGGGTACAGCGAGCCCTGCTGTACCTGGAGCACAGCGCCGGACATCTGCTGCAGGCGTTGCGCGATCGCATAGCCGTGAATCGGGCCGAGCGCAACCACCTTGAGGATCAGCACGTCGAGCGTGCCCTGCAAAAGGTCCGATTTTTGGCGATCGGCGACCATGCCAAGACAATCTACATGTTGATATGTAGATTGTCAAGGTATCGTCCGGCTGTGCCCAAAACTGTGCCCAAACGACGACCAAAACCCGTCAAGCGCAATCCAACGCCAACCAGGTTCCCAATAAAAAAACGGGCCTGAAATCGTGAATTTCAGGCCCGTTCTCTGATCTCGGGCGACCTTAGCCAACCGCCGTCTTCAGCTTCTCGGCCACCTCACCGCAGACTTCCAAGTATACGGGACACAGGCACTTACACGGAAGGACAGATCGCGAAGCGGTGAAGGCAACCCGCAGCCAGACCGGCGCGGTGAGGTAATCCAGTTGGCGATTTCGGGCGACGGAAAGTTCCTGGCCCTCGTGATCCCGGATGAGACCACAATACCTCGGCTTCTTTGCCGAGGGCAAAATCATGAAGGTGAGGGCGGGAGGTGACCCCGTACAACTCATTGTGCCAGTGACGATGACGGCGAGGGGCGCAAGCTGGGGCGCGAGCAACGTGATCGTGTACTCACAGCGCGCAGGAGGACCGTTGTGGCGAGTCAACGCAGATGGCGCCGGCGCGTCGGTTCTGACCGAAGGATTGCTGACGGACGATGAACGGTCGCACCGTTGGCCGATGTCTCTGCCCGACGGAGACCGCTTTCTCTTCTGGGCCGGAAACTTCTCGACAGATGGCGGCGCCAGAACCGGCATCTATATGAGCTCGCTGTCGGCGCGTCAGAAAGTCTTTCTCGTCGAGGGGAAAGTGGCTGGTGTCGGCTGGCGGTGGCACCGAACCACGCTGGCGCGGAGATGGGAAAGAGATCTTTTATCTGGACACGAAAGGTATGCTCATGGCCGCGCCGGTCGGCTCGGGTGCGACGTTTTCCAGCGGCACGGCGCAACCGCTCTTCCGCGTGCGCGCCAGGGCGCCAATCTCCAATACCGACGTATTCAGTTACGACGTTTCGAAGGACGGCTCCCCGATACATCGTGAACCATTACGCGAAGCCGTCCTCCGTGCCTCCGCTAGATATTCTGCTGAATGCGACGGCAGCGGCAGAAACACGAGATTGAATCTTTTTTCCCTCACTTCGCCGAGCCGGGCATGAGGCGAATCGTGCCCTGGAAGCGGCGGGTGTTCACCGGCGCCTTCGGCACGCAGGAAATACCTGCCGCCGGGGCGATGACCGGATCAGCCGAGGACGTCGCCGATGACCTCGTTGCCGTCGATACGGACGAGACCGAAGCATCAGCGGCGCGTGAACTCAGTGGGTGCCTCAAGCCACTCATCAACACTCTCGCAGCCGCCGATCAACAAGCCCTGCAGATGGTGGAGTTCGAGGGGTTGACCCAGGTCGAAGCCGCCGCGCGCCTCGGGCTCTCCGTCTCCGGCATGAAGAGCCGCGTGCAGCACGCGCGATCGCATTTGCGGGTCGCGCTCGACGACTGCTGCCGGATCGCGCTCGACAGGCGGCGTGATCAGCTACCAAGCCAAGACCGACAGCCGCAACGTCTGTGGCCGCGGGCCGGACTCGCGGTCCGACTGCAGCTGACGCCCCGCTTCACCGACTGTCCTCTCTGGCCCAGCTCTCCGCCGCCTCTGGGCTCCCAGTTGCGGGCTTTGACAGCGTTGCGGGCGACATGCTATCGTCAATCGACGATAGACGATGACTTCGAAAGCCATTTCCGCCACCGAATCGGCTCCCTGTGCTGACGAAGCGCTCTGCTGCCCGCCTGAGGACGCTCGAACGGCCGAGCTTCTGAAGGCCCCGGTCGAGGGGCCCGCCGCAGACGACGAGCTCGCCGCATTTGCCAAAGCGATCGGCCATCCCATTCGGGTGCGCATACTCCGGATGCTCGCCAAAAAAGAAGCGCGGATGTGCAGCCACATCGTCGATGAATTGCCGCTGGCCCAGTCGACCGTTTCGGAGCATCTGCGGATTCTGCGAACGGCCGGCCTGGTGCGCGCGAACGAAAACGGTCCTCGCGTGAGCTACTGCATCGTGCCCTCGGCGCTGCAGCGGCTGAAGGCGCTCCTCGGGGCCGTGTGAGGTGCTGCCATGACCAAGATCGATGTGTTCGATCCCCCGATGTGCTGTTCGAGCGGCGTGTGCGGTCCGCAGGTGGACCCGCTGCTCGCGGCATTCGCGGCCGATGTGGATTGGCTCGGGACGCAGGGCGTGACGGTGACGCGCCACAACCTGGCGCAGGAGCCGCAGGCGTTCGTCTCGAACCCGCTGGTGCAGCAGACGCTGCAGCGCGAAGGGGACGCCTGCCTTCCGCTCGTCTTGGTCAACGGCGAGATCGCCGCGAGAGGTGTATATCCACGTCGTGATGAACTTGCCCGCTTAGCTGGACTCGTCGCCACGGCCTCATCGACCAAGCCCAAGATAGGGTTGTCGGCGACCGGCTGCTGCACGCCTGGCTCTGGATGCTGCTGATGGGCGCCCTGCCATTCACGCCCACTCGCGTGATGTTCTTCACCGGCAAGGGTGGGGTCGGGAAAACCTCGCTCGCCTGCGCCACCGCGGTGGCCCTCGCCGACAGCGGGCGTCGCGTGCTGCTCGTCTCGACCGACCCCGCGTCGAATCTTGACGAGGTGCTCGGCGTGACGCTCTCGTCGCGTCCGACGCCGGTCCCTAGCGTGCTGGGACTGTCAGCGTTGAACATCAATCCTGACAGCGCCGCTCGCGACTATCGCGAACGGGTCGTCGGGCCCTATCGATCGCTGCTGCCGGCGTCCGCCGTGGCGCGCATGGAGGAGCAACTCTCCGGCGCCTGCACGATGGAGATCGCCGCCTTTGATGAATTCACGACGCTGCTGGCCGACGCGCGAACCAGCACCGACTTCGATCACGTGATCTTCGACACGGCACCGACCGGACACACCCTGCGTCTGCTGAAGCTCCCCGCCGCGTGGACAGGCTTCATCGACACGAACACGACCGGCACATCCTGTCTCGGTCCACTGGCCGGCCTGCAAGGCAAGGTCGACGTCTACCGCACCAGTCTCACAGCGCTCGGCGATGGCGAGGCAACCACCGTCGTCCTCGTCACCCGCGCCGATGGCTCGGCGCTGGCGGAGGCCGCCCGCACGAGCGGCGAGCTCGCCACGCTCGGCATCACCAACCAACGGCTGGTTGTGAACGGCGTCTTTACGGCGCGTGACCGTCAAGACCGGGTGGCGTGTGGGCTCGAGGCGCGTGGCCGCGAGGCGTTGTCGCAGATGCCGGAGGCGCTCGCCAGGCTTCCCCGAGCCGACGTCCCGCTGTATCCGTTTGCGTTGATCGGCGCCGACGGCCTCAGGCGAGCGCTGACCGGAGCGACCTCTCCGTCAGCGGCCACGGGGGCCCACTTGTTCGTCCACCCTGATCCACTCCACACGCTGATCGACGACCTCGAGCGAGCCGGCCGCGGCGTCATTTTCACGATGGGCAAAGGCGGCGTCGGCAAGACGACGACGGCCGCCGCCATCGCGGTGGAGCTTGCCGCACGCGGCCACGATGTGCTCCTGAGCACCACCGATCCGGCCGCGCATGTCGCCGCGGCGATCGGCGGCGCCGTGCCGCACCTGCACGTCACGCGAATCGATCCCGTAGCGGAAACGCGCGCGTACAGCGAGGAAGTCATCGCGGCGGCGGCGCCCACGCTGGACGCCCGTGGGCAAGACCTGCTCGAAGAGGATCTGCGATCGCCCTGCACCGAGGAGATCGCGGTCTTTCGCGCCTTCGCCCAAGCGGTCGCCCAGGGCGAGGACGCGTTCGTGATTCTCGATACGGCGCCGACCGGTCACACGCTCCTGCTGCTCGATGCCGCCGAGGCGTACCACCGTGAAGTGTCACGAACCCAGGGTGCCGTGCCAGAGAGCGTGCGACAGTTGCTCCCGCGGTTGCGCGATCCCGAATTCACGAAGGTCCTGCTCATCACGTTGCCCGAGGCGACGCCCGTGCACGAAGCGGCGCACCTCCAGGATGACCTGCGACGCGCGGGCATCGAGCCATTCGCATGGGTCGTGAACCAGAGCTTTGCCGATGCCAGCATCACCGATCCGGTGCTTCGCGAGCGTGGCGCTCGTGAGCAGCCATACCTGACGGAGGTTCGGGAGCAGCTCGCACACCGCGTGGCCTGGGTGCCGTGGTATGCGGAACCGCCCGTCGGTCGCACCCACTTGCTCGAGTTCGTGCGCGGAGGCACGGTTCCGGCGCCTGCGCCGATGGCATCGTAAGGGGCGATGTATGGACCATGTCGCTCTCGGGCCCGCTCGTCAGTAGCCAGCAGAGGGAGCCGCATGCAGCCGTTTCCGCATCACTATTCGGTGGTCGCTCGTGCCGCGGCGCAGGGCGACGTGACGCTGACGGGCGACAGGCTCCCCGCGATCCCTTCCGCTCCGCCGACGGAATTCGGCGGCCCGGGCGACCGATGGTCTCCCGAGACCCTCATGGTGGCTGCCGTCGCCGATTGTTTCGTGCTCACGTTCCGGGGCATCGCGGGCGTGTCGCGGTTTCCGTGGATATCGGTGGAGTGCAGCGTGACGGGAACGGTCGATCGCGTCGAGCGCGTGACCCAATTCACTGCGCTCGAGGTCCGTGCGCGCCTCCGAGTGCCATCGGGTGCAAACGAGGACCAGGCCCGACGACTGCTGGCGAAAGCGGAGGAGACGTGCCTCGTCACGAACTCACTGAAGGTCCGGCCGCACCTCGAAGCGGTCGTCGAATCCGAGGGCGCGTGAAGACCGTCATCTTCGCTTGCGTTCACAACGCCGGCCGTTCGCAGATGGCCGCCGCGTACTTCAACAAGTTCGTGGACCCCGCCAAGGCCAGAGCGGTCTCTGCCGGCACGCGGCCCGGCGACCGGGTCCATCCCGAGGTCGTGCAGGTCATGGGCGAAGACGGAATCGACCTTCGTGGTGCACGTCCCCAGGAGCTCACAACTGAGCTCGCCGCCGGTGCGCACCTCCTAATCACGATGGGCTGTGGCGACGAGTGCCCGTACGTGCCTGGCCTCAAACGCGATGACTGGCCACTCGACGATCCGAAGGGCCAGCCGATCGAGCGCGTTCGCGCCATCCGGAACGACATTCGTGCTCGTGTGGAAGCATTAGTCGCGCAAGAGGGCGCTGGATAACCTGCTCGTCGTCAATCAGCCCTGGCACCCATGAACGTGTTGACGGTCTTCGCCCATCCCAACCCGCGCTCGTTCTGCCACGCTGTTCTCGATCGCTTCGACGCCGGTCTCAGAGACGCGGAGCACACGAACGAGATCGTGGACCTGTACGCGATCGGCTTCGATCCGATCCTGCGCCCGCGCGACAACCCGAGTTGGCTCACCGAAACCATCCCCGATGACATGCTCGAGCGCATGCAGTTGCGCGAGAGCCTCCTGAATGACGCTGGCGGGCCGCTGAAGCGGTTCGGGCTCAAACGCCTCATCGGTGATCGGGATGCGCGGGGCATCATCCGGCTGCTGCGCGAGCGCTTTCAGGCGAAGGACGTTCTCCTCCAGCAGCAGAAGGTCGCGGGGGCCGAGGGCTTGTCGGCGGGTAGGGGTTGGTGAACCACGAAGTGGGACCGGCCGAGCTTCGCTTTGGGCGAACCGCTAGGCCCTGCCTTGACCCGGACGGAGGCTGCACGTACGCTCGCAGCACATGGCGGATGTCCCATCCTACGCGGGCTCCGCGGCTGGCGAGACGCCGTCCACGGTCGGGCGGCTCCTGGAAGGCCTCGCGCGAGGGGATCCCGCAGCTCTCGATGCGCTCGTCGCCGTTTTGTACGACGAGTTGCGCATCGTCGCGCACCGGCAGCGCCGCCGCTGGCGCGGCGACGACACGCTGGGCACGACGGCGCTCTTGCACGAGACCTACCTCAAGCTGCGTCGGCAGAAGCGCATCGGCACGGAGAGCCGGGACCATTTCCTCGCGCTCGCGTCGCGTGCGATGCGTCACATCCTCAGCACCTGCGCCGAGCAGCGGCGCACGTTGAAGCGGGGAAGCGCAGTCGGCCGGGTGCCGGTCACCGGGGTCGAGTTGCCCGCAGCGGAGAGCCCGACGGCTGATGAGGTGCTCATCACGATGAATGACGCGCTCCGCCGGATGGAAGCGGTGCATCCCCGGCAGTGCCGTGTGGTCGAATGCCGTTTCTACGGCGGGTTGAGCGTCGAGGAAGCCGCGGCCGCCCTCGCGCTGTCACCGCGCACGATCAAGCGGGATTGGGCCTTTGCGCAGGCGTGGCTGAAACGCGAGCTCGGAGAGTTGGTGTGAGCGAGGATGGCGAGCGCGGGGACGTCTTGGCCGAGTTGTTCGACGAGGCGTTGAAGCTGGAGGGTGCGGAGCGCCGCAGCTTCCGGGAACGCATCAGTCGCCAGGATGCCGACCTCGCCTCCAATCTCGATTCCCTGCTCGCCGCGCACGAGCGTCCGGGCAGCCTCGAGGGTCTCGCCTCGCAGGTGATGCCCGAGATGCTCGATGAGCTCTCGCAGGTTCTCGCCAGCGATGCACAGGCCCCGTGGCAGACGGTCGGCCACTACGAGATTCTCGCGCATCTCGGCAGCGGAGGCATGGGAGAGGTCTATCAGGCGCGCGACCTCACGCTCGACCGGCTGGTCGCGCTGAAGTTCCTGCCGTCCCATCTGGCGGCCGATCCGGAGTCCCGGCAACGACTCAAGCGTGAAGCCCGGGCCGCCTCGGCGCTGGATCACCCGAACATCGCCGTCGTCTTCGAGATCGGCACGACCGGCGCGGGTCCGGATGGCTCGGCCGACGACCGCTCGTTCATCGCGATGGCGTATTACCCGGGCGAGACGATCAAGCAGAAGATCGCACGCGGCCCGCTGCCGGTCGCCGAGGCCATCGACTACGCGACACAGACGGCACAGGGTCTCGAAGCGGCCCACGCGACCGGCATCGTGCATCGGGACATCAAGCCGGCGAACGTGATGGTCACCAGACGCGGCGAGGTGAAGATCGTCGACTTCGGCATCGCCCGATCGGTCAGCCTGGAGCACACGTGCCAGGACGCCACTCCCGGCACCATGGCGTACATGAGTCCCGAGCAGACGCGTGGTCAGCCCCTCGACCACCGCTCGGACATCTGGAGCCTCGGCGTGATGCTCTTCGAGATGCTCACCGGCGAGCGGCCGTTCAAGGGCGACGATGACGCCGCGCTCGTTCACGCCATCCGCCATGAGACGCCGCGTCCGCTGCGTGACCACTGCCCGGGCATCCCGGCCGCTCTCGAGCGCGTCGTCGAGACCTGTCTCGCGAAGAACGTGAACGATCGGTTCCAGCGGACAGGAGAGCTGCTCGCAGCCCTGCATGCCGTTGAGGAGACCTCCGGAGAGGCAGCATCTGGTGTCCGGTTCGGATCGACGTCCACCCGCATCGCGGCCGCCGGCTCGCTCCTGATCCTCGCGCTGACTGCAAGCGTCGTGCTCGTCTCGAGGGGAGCGCTCCCGCCAGGCGTGTCCCGAACGAGCGACACCAGTACCATGGCCGATGCCGCGCCGACGATCTCGGTGTTTCCTTTCGCCGCGACGGCCGCCGATTCCGAGCTCGAGCGCATCGGCCGGGACCTCATGGTCACCCTGACGGCAGGGCTCGACGGCATGGGAGCGCTGAAGACGCTCGATGCCTCGGCCATCCTCGACGCGTTAGCGTCCAAGGGCCCGCCCTCGCTCGATGACGCACACGGGCTTGCACGAACGCTGTCGACCGAGCGCTTCGTGCACGGCGTGCTGACACGCGCGGGAGCCGATATCAGGGTGGATCTATCTGTGTTCCAAACCGGGAGCGCAGAGGCGACGGTGCGCACGTCAGCCACGGCTCCGGATCTTCCGTCGTTGACCGACGCCGCGATCATCGCGCTGCTCGACGAACTCTGGGAGCGCGACGCGCCCGACGTGCCGAGCCTGGCCGCGGTCAGGAAGTCGCAGGTGCCTGGCGCGCGACGCGCCTACCTGCAGGGCGAGCTCGCGCTCACCCGCCAGGACATGGCGGCCGCGCTGGACGCCTTCGAGCGCGCGTTCGCCGAGGACCCGACGTTCTGGTGGGCGTACTGGCGCTCGCTTTATCCGCGGGCGTACCGCGAGGCCGGCGGCGCCGCCGATCCGGCGCTCCTGCAGCGGGTCTTCGAGCACCGGTGGGAGCTGCCCTTGCAGGACCGCCTGCTCATCGAAGCCTGGACGACGAGCTCCCGCGTGGAGCGGCTGTCACGGCTGCAGGAACTGACCGAGCGCTTTCCCGATTACTCTCCTGCGTGGTGGTCGTACGCGAATCTGCTCTGCCACTATGGCGGGTATCTCGGTCGTACGGCGGAAGACGCGCGCGCGGCCCTCGAACGCTTCCTGGCGCTCAGCCCCCGGTTTGTCTCCGCGTGGAATCACCTGGCCTCTGCGGCGTTGGTCGACGGAGAGAGCGCCACGGCGTCGCAGGCGGCCATGGAGGAGGCGCGATGGATCGCTGACGGCACGAGACGCCGCTACTGGATTCCCGTTCAGATGCTTCGAGTCGAGGTCGCGAGGTCGCGATCGATTCCGCCCGAGCGCCTGAGCGGTGCGATCGATCTCATGCTGGCGAGCCCACTCGATCTGGCGACATTGCTTGCGGGCGGCTTTGTCGCCGACGGTTCTCCCGCTGTTCAAATCGAGCTGAACCGCGCCGTCCGGCAGCGAGGTGTGCTCCCGGCGCTCGATGTCGCGCTCTGGCGAGGCGAAGCGCTCGCGTGGGCCGCGCGCGGAGCCTGGAGCGAGGCGCTCGTGGCAGCCGATCGATGGGCTCGCGTCGCGGGCCATGCCGATGGTGCGCTTGGCGCCTATCGAGTGGCCGTCGCGGGCGTGCTGGCAGGCGGAGTTCCAGCGCGAGCCGCGTTGCGACGGCGTCCAGAGATGGAGCGAGCCGTGTCCGGCTCCACACACGAAGAGCAGGCCGAGCGCGCCTGGCTCGATGGCGTGCTCGCCTACCTGCAGGACGATGAAGACGGCATCGCGTCGGCGCGGCGGGCGATCCGAGCCGGAGATCCCGCGCACGGCGACCCGCTCGAACGATCCCTGGCGGCGCTCGCGACAGATGCCACGGGCGATCGAGAGCGGGCTGCCCGTTCCATGGTGGAGCTCGAAGCGGAGCTCGCGGATCGCGGGCCACTCGCCGCGATCGCCAGGCATCATCCGTTCCTGGTGTCTGCCAACCGTCTGCTCGCGGCAGGCTGGCTGCGATCGCTCGGACATGATGCTGACGCCGCCCGCCTCCTCACCTGGTACGAGTCAATGCAAGAGGGGGCGGACTGGAGCATCGGTATCGGGAGAATCAGTCTGGTCGACCGGGCGGAAATCGCCGAGGCCGCCGGCGACCGTCGTCGCGCGCGTCGGTACTACGCACGTTTCCTGCAGCTGTACGATGCACCCGACCCGGCGTTGGGTCCTCTCGTCCGCCGAGCCGCAGCCGGTCTCGAACGCCTCGAGGCTGCATCGGGGCACCCCGACCCGCACGAGACCGCGCGCCTGCATCCGCTCTCGTGGTCGTTCGATGAGAAGCCCTCAGTAGAAAGCGACGCCGGGGTGATCTCGTAGGCCGCCGTACAGCGACTGCAGGATGACCCCCTTGATGAACCTGACGTGCGATTCAGTATCCACGCGGTACTGGAGGGCGCCGTCGGCGCAGGGAATGCCGAAGGGATCCGCCGGGGATGAGTTGATCGCCACGATCGTCTTGTCCCTTCCGTTCTTGCCGAGCAGCACGAACGCCCCCCCGGAGTCGCCGGGACACACGGCCCCCGTCGCCGCGCCGGGGGGATCGCCGAAGACCTCGATGAACAGCGGATCGATCCCCTTGAAGCGCAGGAGCACCGACTGGCGCCACTGGGGCAGAACGTCCGGGCCCGGCGGCCATCCTCGCAGACCGTACGACACCAAGAGCAGGGCGCAGTCGGGCCCCATGACTTCGCAGCCGGCCTTGTCGAGGAGCCTGTCGACCTCGCCGGGAGTCGACGCCATCTTCATCGGTCTGATTCCCTTGACCTCGTCCTTCAGGATGATCGCCCCTGAGTCGTGAAACGTGCCCCACACGGAATGCCTCGTCTGGGGGTCTGTCTGGATCAGCCAGAGGAAGTCGATGTTGTCGGGGTTGTTGTGCATCGACTCGATCTCGCGCCAGCCCCCGCCGGCGGGATCGACGACTGCCGGATCGCTGTTGAAGTGCGACAGCGGATCCTGCTGAAAGCTGACCCACACGGCCCTCACGAGGCCGGCCTCGACACCTGCCCTGGTGAACTGGATGCAATGGCCCGCCGTCTGGACCACCCGCTTGTGGATCAACACTCCACTGCATGTCGCACGCCAGCCCAACTGCGACGGATTGGCGGGGTCGGGGGCGTAGATCATGATGGCGGCGACGGCGGTATGTTCGAAGTCGTCGACGCCATTGATGAGCGCGTCCGTCTGTGTGCCGGCGACGAGCAGCAGGACCAGTGCAGCTGCCGCGCCGCGTCTCCGACGGGTTGAGTTCGGAATGGCGGTCATGAGCCCTCCTGTCGTTGACCGGCAGGAACCGCCCGGGGGGCGATACCTGCGTTCCCTGGCAGGTTCGGTCCTCATATCCGCTTACTGGATTCGGACACGAAAGGGGCCATCGGGTCGTGCGGCCGGACGCTCGCGCTCGGAGGCGCCCCCGCCGAGCGCTGTCGAAACGCTCGAGCGAAGCGTCACGGCTGGCGAGGTCTACGCGGAAAACGGCGACGTGCACGGCATCATCAACACACGACCCGGGAGTTGCACATCAGGCGCGCTGGCTGCAGCCCACACGTCGAGAACCTCGTCAAAGTCCTTCGGCTGGTACTCCCTGATCACAGCGCCTCCGCACGATCTTCCTGTGGAGGACGAGGCCAGTCACCTCCTCTTCCCGGGCGGCTCGTCGTTTCGTTGAACGGCATTGAACCAGCCATCAAGTTCCGCGGGTGAGCCGCGGTCCTCGATGAAAGGCCGGACGCCCGGGTACAACTCGAGCGCCTCCAGCTCGAAGCACCCGCTACCGCGCTTGAACAGCGCCAGGGCCTCCGTCACGCGTCCAAGCCCCAGGTGCAGCAGCCCCCGGCGTGTGAAGCTGAGTGACGGCCCCGTCGTTTCCAGCAGACTTCGCGCGGGGGCGCCATCGCCCATGCTCGTGCGCACGAACGCATCGAGAACGGCGTCGCCGGAGGCCGCAGCCAGTGCGCCTTCGAGATCGCCGGTCCGGATCGAGGCAAAGACCAGAAACGGAGGAGCCCAGCGGGCGTGCGGCGCAAACGTCAGGGTATGGCGCAGCCGGACGATCGCCTCTCTGTAGCGGCCAGCGCTGTAAAGGATGCGTCCGGCATCCTGATTGACGGTGATGCCGAAGGGATCGAGCTCGAGCGCCTGCTCCATCTCCGCCAGGGCGTCGTCGTCACGCCCCAGATACGACAGCGTCAGCGCATGCCAGTGGCGCGACCGGTGATCGCCTGAATTCAGCTCGAGCGCGCGTCTGAACGCGGGTTCGGCACCTCGCAGGTCGAACTGGACCACACGATACCCGCCGACCGACGCGTATGCGTCGCCGAGCAGCGGATCCAGTTCGAGGGCGCGTGACAGGGCGGCCTCCGCCTTCGGCAGGACGTCCTCCCTCGCGGACTCCCCGTAAACCCAGAGGAACACATAGCAGTCGGCGAGGCCGGCATGAGCCGCGGCGAAGCCCGGATCGCGGGCGATGGCGTCCTCAAAGGATTGCAGGCCTCGCCTCACGCTCTCAGCCGTTCGCTGGCTCCAGAAGAAGCGCCCCCGCAGGAACGCGTTGTATGTCTCCGCATCCCGCGGGCGGCGGCTCTTCCGGCTGCGCCCCAGCAGCCGCACGGAAAGGCTGTCGGCGATGGCGTGGGCCAGCTGTTCCTGCACGGCGAAGGTGTTGTCCACCTCCCGATCGAACCGCTCAGCCCAAAGATGACAAGCGTCTACAGCCCGGATCAATTGTGCCGTGACTCGGAGGCGGCGGCCGGATCGTCGCAGGCTGCCCTCCACGAGGTGGGCCACTCCGAGATCCGAGGCGACCTCACGGAGATCGCGCGACGATCCCTTGAACCGGAAGGAAGACGAGCGCGCGATGACGCGCAACCCTCGCGTTTGGCTGAGGGCGGTGATCAGGTCCTCCGTAAGGCCGTCGCTCAGGATTTCGGTGTCTTCGTCACGGTCGAGGTTGGCGAACGGCAGCACGGCGATGGACGGGGGCGGCACGGCAGGCGGCCGGCTGTCCCACCAGCGGGTCAACTCGTCCGGATCGGCATAGATCGAGCTGAGGGAGGAGTGCTGGTGACGCCGGACAGGCAGGCGCTCGGCGATCTCCCAACGCTGCGCAGTGCGCACGGAGACGCCCAGATGTGCGGCAACCTCTTTCCAGGACGTGAGCCGTCGTTCGGGCAACGCGCACCTCTTGCCGTCGGCGGGCTGGCCGTCTGCCCATTCTCGCTCAAGTGACGTCAATCAACGACACGCCGGGCGTGTCGCAGTGTGTCGCTTGCGAGCGGTCGGCGCGGTTTCTACGATGCGTGAATCCCGCGCAGGCGTGGGATGCACGAGAACAGAGAATAGGAGGATGCACGATGGACAGCACCAGAAGCCAGGTTCTCGTGACTTCGGCGGTGGTCGCCGTGGCGGTCGTCGTGCTGACGATGTGGTCGGATCGCACGGCTGCCAGCCCGGCGGAGGCCAGCCGCGGCCAGCTTGTTTGGGGAACATGGGTCCTCGCGCTCGACGCCACGCCGTTCGGGATACCCGGGGGATTCCTCCCGGGCGTGTTCACGTTCCATCGGGACGGCACGTTCACCGGCACGGACGGCGGCGATCTCGGCAGCTTTCCGTTCACCACCACGGACACCGCTCAGCACGGTGTGTGGGTGCAGGCGGGTGGGCAGATCCGTGGGACCAGCCTGTTCCTCCGCAAAGACGAGGCTACCGGACAGCTCGAAGGCTGGCACCGTGGCCGGTTCACCCTTCAGCTCTCGGGAGCCGGCGATCTGTTGTCTGGCTTCGCGGAAGAAGAAGTCCTCGCGTGTGATCCGACTGGCCCAACGCCATTCACGCTGCTGAACTGCCCGGACCCGATCACGGGGATGTTCTCGCCGTCGCCATTCCCGATTCCAATCCAGTTCAGGCGACTGCGAATCGTGCCGTGATGCCGGCGGCGCTGTCCGCTCGCTGCGGCCCGCTTCTGGATCGCCTCCAGGTCTTGCTCGCAGCCGGGCACACTCGCGGAGAGCCATCGACAATCTCTGCGCCCCTGTTGGCGCAGGTTGCCCGTCATCGCGGCCTCGCCCCTGTCGCGGGGGTCGTTCGGCAACGTCTGTGCGCCCCAGGGGGCGTCCGCACGCCGCCTCGATGGCTGGGCCGCAATCACGCGTCCAGTGACCGATCTGTCTACAACTCCAGACACATTCGGCCATCGCGGCTATCCTGATCGGGATCCGGCGCCGGTGATCGGCCGACGGCGAACGGTGCGGTGTCCTCGGGCGCCTGGGTACTTACTGCGGCGCCCCTGCTGCCCTCTTCGTGTGGCCAGGGGGTCCGCAGAGTGAACTCTCATTACGTGCGCCCGCGCAGACTCGCTCACCCTTCCTGTCCCGATTCCGGCGATGCCAGGAACTGCCACACGCTCGAGCGGCGCCGCCACCACCCGCTGAATCTGCCGCAACAGCCCTGTTTCCGACGCGGACACCAACGACACCGCTCGTCCGTGCTGCCCGGCACGGCCGGTGCGACCGATGCGATGCACGTAATCCTCGGCGACGAGCGGAAGATCGAAGTTGACGACCAACGGCAGGTTCGCGATGTCGAGACCGCGAGCCGCGATGTCGGTGGCCACCAGCACGCGCACGCGACCGGCTTTGAAATCGTCGAGCACACCGCTGCGTGCGCCCTGGCTCTTGTTGCCGTGAATCACGCCCGTGCGCACGCCACGCTGTCCCAGGTCCTCGCCGACACGGTTCGCGCCGCGCTTGGTCCGGCAGAACACGAGCGCCTGACCTGCGCCGTGCTGGGTGAGGATGTGTGTGAGGACGTCGCGCTTGCGCTCGACGGCGACGTCGTGCACCTGATGGGTCACGGTCGCGGCGACCACCTGTCTGGCTGAGACATCCACGCGCACGGCGTCACGAGTGAACTCGGCGGAAAGGCCGATGATGGCGTCGGACAGGGTGGCGGAAAAGAGCAGGGTCTGCCGACGGCGTGGCAACGCCGCCACGACGCGCCGCAGGGCGGGTAGAAAGCCCATGTCCAGCATCCGATCCGCCTCGTCCAGCGTGAGCATCGTGATCGCAGAAAGATCGATGGTCCGTCGCTGCACGTGATCGAGGAGACGGCCGGGCGTGGCAACGACGATGTCCACGCCACGTCGGAGCGCACGCACCTGTCCGTTCATGGCGACGCCGCCGAAGATCGCAGCGAGACGAAGAGGCGTCGACACCCTGTAGGCCGAGAGCGCCTGATGCACCTGCACCGCCAGCTCCCTGGTGGGAACGAGGACGAGACCCGCGGGCATGTGACGCATCGCGCTGGACTCGCGCGCGAGAAGGCGCTCGATCATCGGCAGACCGAATGCAGCGGTCTTGCCGGTGCCGGTCTGCGCACGCGCCAGGAGGTCGACGCCGCTCAGCACGAGAGGAATCGCTTCGGTTTGGATCGGAGTAGGGGTCTCGTAGCCCAGGCGTGCGAGCGAGACACAGGCAGTAGGGCTGAGGCCGAGTTGCGAAAACATGGAAAGTCCTTGCGGGCCCAGGAGCGGTTTCCCAGCGGCGCTGTGGGTGAATGTGTCGCATCGGGCGCCGGCATGGCGGCAACGCGTCAACCGAAACACGATCGTTTCGGGCGGATTCGACTCGGAGCTAGGCTGGATATAAGGAGGACCGGGCCAGAAAGCCGGCAACGCTTACAGGCGGCAGAGCGCGCGTGGGAAAATCCGATTGCCGAGCATTCTATCACACAGCCTGACCTTCATCACGGGGTGGCGACTCGTCACAGGACCAACTGGAGTCAGTAGCTTGGAACTGTGTCGACGGCAAGATCTGTATGAGTCGGGCTTTCGGTCGCGTTCTCCCTGAGTGTGGAACAGTCGTTCCACACTGCCAACCACACAAGCACGACTGCGTCGCGCACGGCGCGCGGCGCCCAATCGTCCGATGCCCGTGCGCCACTGGCAGGCGCGCTCGGCTTCCGCGGTCGCCTGCGACCATGCCCCGGCGAGTCGCAGCAGCGCCACGCGATGCACCAGTCAGAGTGCGTCGCACCAGCGCGACAGCGCTTCGGTCCATTCGCGCGGTCGAGGCTGGGCGCGCCACGCACGCGAACGGACACATACTGGGGGCCCAGTATCCAAGTTTTTGAAGAACGAACACCATCGATTTGAATCCGTCCGACACCGAAATCCGGCGATTCGCCCCAACCCATTGATAGTTGGTCACATCGCCGTGGGACTGCCGTGGCACGCGGTCTGCTCGCATGGTCACGTCCGCTGAACCGCCTTTCGTCACGGAATAGTGGCGGTTCAACATCATTTGAGGTCCATTCGGACCAGGTCGGGGACCACGTCCAATCCCGCTCGAAGCTCAACCTCGAGCGGAGTGCCGCCTGGAGGGTGCTAGATGCCAAAGAGAGTGTTTCAACTGTTCCTGACGATCGCGTTCGCGCTCGTCACCGCACCAGGTCTGCTGGCGCAGGAGACCACGGGTGCGCTCGAAGGTGTCGTCCGTGATGCCGCAGGGGCCGTGCTTCCAGGGGTGAGCATCGAAGTCACCGGCCCGGTTGGCACCATCACGACGGTGACGAACGACCGTGGCGAATACCGCCTCCCGCGCCTGCCGACGGGTCGCTACACGGTCAGGGCCTCGCTGGCCTCCTTCCTTCCCGGCAATGCCGTGGTGGACTTGACCGTCGGGACGACTGCCCGGACAGAATTCGTGCTCCAGCTCGCCGGGCTGGCCGAGACGGTCGAGGTCACCGCGGAGACGCCGCGGATCGACCTGACGAGCCCGCAGACCGCGACCAACATCGCGCGCGAGCGGATCGATCTGGTCCCGCGGGGCCGCGACTTCACGGACGTGATCGCGCAGGCGGCGGGCGCGGCGCTGGAGTCCCAGGCCGGGGGGGTCTCGATCGACGGGTCGTCGGGTTCGGAGAACCGCTTCATCATCGACGGGATCGACACGACCAGCCCGCAGGTCGGCACCAACGCGGTCCCGATGCGCGCGGAGTTCATGGAGGAAGTTCAGGTCAAGTCGGCCGGCTACGCCGCGGAGTTCGGCGGATCGACGGGCGGCGTCATCAATGCGATCACGAGGAGCGGCACGAACGAATTCCACGGGACCGTCCTGGCCGACTTCCAGCAGCGTGGCTGGGGCGGCGACGAGCGGCCGATCCTGATCGATGCGTCGACCGCGCAGGGGTTCGACTATGTCAACCCGCCGAAGGACGACGAGCTCCGCATCGATCCGGGCTTCTCCCTCGGCGGACCGATCCTCCGCAATCGCCTGTGGTTCTTCGGCTCGTACCAGCCGGGCTTCCGCGACACCGAGCGCACGGTGAACTTCGAGAACGGCGTGACGAACACCTTCGATCAGGAGTTCCGCATCCACTACGGCGCCGTGAACGTCACGGGCAACGCGGGATCCAAGGTCCTGTACCGCGCCGGCGCGAACTTCTCGCCGTACGAGGAAAGGCGCTCTCTGCCGACGAAGACCGGGCAGACGTCGCTGACCGATCCGGACGACTGGCTGCGCGGCTCGAAGGGTGATCGCCGCACCTACTCGGGTTCCGTGGACTACGTTCCGTCCCCGCGGGTCACGATGTCGGCACGGGCTGGACGTTTCCTGGTCGACGAGGAGAGCACCGGGGTCACCTTCCCGGGCATCATTCACAACATCTCGACGTCGAGCACGGCCGCCGGCCTCGCGCTCATCCCGGCCGGGCTGCCGAACACGCGCGGCTACAGCTCGGACGTGCTCATCACCGATGCAACCGCCCGTGACGAGTACATTCGCGATTACTTCGGCGCCGACGCCACCTGGTTCGCCAACGCCGGCGGTGAACACCAGATCAAGGGCGGCATCCAGACCGAGCGCATCGCCAACGACGTGCTGGCCGGCTACAACGCGGATCGCATCCTGTACTATGCCGGACTGTCCTATACCACCACGGGCGGCGTGACTCGTGCGGGGCAGTACGGAATCTTCCGTCTGCTCAACATCTCCACCCAGGGCGACGTGGCGACGCGCAACACCGCGCTGTTCATCCAGGACACGTGGCGCGTCCGCCCGAACCTCACGGTGACCGCCGGCCTGCGCACGGAACACGAGAAGATCCCGAACTTCGGGACTTCGGGCGTCAAGAACCCGATCGAGTTCAATTTCGGCGAGAAGCTGGCGCCGCGCGTGGGCTTCACCTACGACCCGTTCTCGGATGGCCGGACGAAGATCTACAGCTCGTGGGGCAAGTACTACGACGTCATGAAGTACGAGCTGCCGCGCGGCTCGTTCGGCGGCGACAAGTGGGTCGACTACTGGTACACCTGGGACAACCCCGACGTCGGGGTCAACACGGCGGCGGGATGCGGAACGGGCACCAATACGATCTCCGAGCGGCCGACCTGCCCGGGCGGCGGGTTCATCGAAGCGTTCGACCAGCGTCACAACGCCGCGGAGGATCCGGATTCCTTCATCGACCCCGACTTGAAGCCGATGGAAGAGAACGAGTTCCAGCTCGGCGTCAGCCGCGATTTCAACTGGGGCAACCAGATCGGCAGCATCGTGCTCGGCGCCCGCTACATCCGCAAGGACCTGGTGCGGACGATTGAAGACGTCGGCGTGACCGTTCCCGGCGTCGGCACACAGTACTACATGGCGAACCCCGGCGAGGGCATCTCGCTCACGCTGGCCAACGCCCCCGGCATCCCGCCGTTCCCCAAGGCCGAGCGCCAGTACGACGGTCTCGAGCTCACGGCCGATCGGCGGTTCGCCAACAACTGGGGCCTGTTCGCCAGCTATACCTACAGCCGTCTGTACGGCAACTACTCCGGGCTCGCGAGCTCCGACGAGAACGGGCGCACCTCGCCGAACGTCAACCGGTTCTTCGACCAGATCGTGATGACGTTCGACAAGAACCAGCAGCTCGTCTACGGCCTGCTCGGCACGGATCGGCCGCACCGCGTGAGGGCACACTTCCTCTACCGGTTCCCGTTCAACCTTACGGCTGGCCTCAGTCAGCGGGTCGAGAGCGGCATTCCGATGTCCGAGGAGTTCCAGATTCAGGGCGGATACCCGTTCTTCCCGAACGGGCGGGGGAACCTGGGGCGCACCCCGGTCCTCAGCACCACGGACCTGTCACTGCTCCAGGACTTCCGGCTCGGCGGCCAGTCGGTGCAGTTCCAGCTGACGGTCCTGAATCTGTTCGACCAGGACACCGTGACCCGGCTCGACAACACGCGGTTCCAGGGAACGTCCACCCTGCCGATCACCACGAGCCAGTTCTTCAATACGCAGTGGGACTACGAAGGGCTGCTCGCCGCGAATCCAAGCCTGGTGGATCCGAAGTACGCGAGGGCGAATCAGTACCTCGCTCCCCGTGAGGTGCGCCTCACGCTGAAGTTCGTGTTCTGATTCTGCTCACGGGAGTGACCTCAATCACTCCGCCTCATCGGGGAGGAGGGCCGGCAGCGGCCCTCCTCTCGAAGTCCTTTCGAGACGCCTCACCTATTCGCGCCAGACACCCCAGAGCGTCGTCACCCGGAATTCTCAGGATGGACCGTTCGATGACGTTGGCACTGGATTCCCGTGCCGCGATACCTGATGGTTCCCGGGCATCCTCAGCCGCCGGCTCCCGACGCGAACAGGGCCCTCGCCTCCGGGGCCGATCCGCGCTCCGACCGCACCCGACCGCGAGGCAGCACGCTACAATACAGGCGTGCGGCGGTCCCTCCTCGCCCTCCTCGTCGGCCTCCTGACGCTCAGTGCGTCGGGCGTTACCAGCCTGATTGTGGACGAGCCCTGCAGCGGATTCGAGATCACCGCACAGGGTGATGACGATGGCGTCTGCCCGCCGACCTGCGTCACCTGCGGGTGCTGCGCGCAGGCGGTGGAACCCGTCGCATTCGCTATCGCCAGTTCTCCTGATGCTCCGATTGCGGACCTCGTTCGTGTTCTCCCCGACGTCCTGACCGCCGACCCTCGAGACATCCTGCACGTCCCCAGGTCCGTCGCCTAGTCCCGTTCCCCTGTCACAGTTCAGGAAGTAGACGGCCGGTGTCGGTCACGAGGATGTTGTATGCGCATGGGAAGTTGTGCCGTCGCGGCGTGGACGGCGATCTGTGTCCCGGCCACTGTCGCGAACGCCCAGTGGCGGACGATGACGCTGGCGGACGTGCTTGCCGGAGCCCGCCAGCAGGCGCCCCGGATTGTGAGCGCCAGGCTCGCCGTCGACGAAGCCCGTGGCCGGTTGCCGGGCGCCACGGTGCGGTTTCAGACGAATCCGGAGCTCGAGGCGAGCCTCGGGAACCGTGAAGGACCGGACAGCCGGTTCACCGACTTCGAAATCGGCGTCGGGCAGAGCTTCGAGCCGGGGGCTCGCCGCTCCGAGCGAATCGCCGCCGCCAATGCAGCCATCGCGCAGAGCTCCGCCAACGTCGACGAGACGACCCGCGAGGTCCTGCGACTCGCGGCGGGCGCCTACTTTCGCGTGCTGCATGCGCAGGAGCGCATACGGCTGCTGGGCGCGACGCAGGAGCTCGCGGCAACTGTCCATTCGGTTGCCGACCGCCGCTTCAGGGCCGGCGACATCGCCGTGCTGGACGTCAATATCGCGAGGGCATCGCTCGCGCGGGTCCGGGCGGAGCGCGAGGCCGCCGAAGCCCTGCGGGCGCTCGCCGTCGGAGAGCTTCAACAGCTCCTGCGGACCGAAGACGACATCCGTGTCGCGGGTGAACTGACCTTCGGCAGCGAGGCCGACCTGACGCTCCTGCTGCAGGCCGCCTCCGAGCGACCCGAGCTGCGTGTGCTCGAGGCGGCCGTCCAGGAGGCAGAAGCGGAAGCGCGGCTGGGAGGCACCTTCGCACGACCCGACTACGGTGTGGGAGTCCGCTACGCGAGAGAAGAGGGCGACCAGGTTGTCCTGGGAAGTGTGAGGATGACGCTGCCGTGGTTCTCGAAGGGGCAGGCACTTCAGGCCGTCGGAACCGCACGAGCGTCGCGCCTGCGCGCCGAGCTGGCGGCGGCGCGCTCACGCGTGCAGATCGAGGTACGCACGGCCTTCGAGGCGTACTCGCGGCGGACCGCCTCAGTCCGCCTGCTCGAGCGCGACGCGATCCCGGGACTCGACGAAAACGACGCCCTGACCACCCGCAGCTACGAAGCGGGACAGCTGGGATTGCCCGAGCTGCTGTTGATTCGACGCGAGATCCTCGATACCCGCTCTCAATATCTCGATGCCTCGCTGGAGGCGGCGCTCGCCAGGATCGATCTGGATGCCAGCGCTGGAGTACTGCGATGAACACCAACCCGATTCTTGCCTCCGGCGCATGCGCGTTGCTTCTGGCATGCGGCAGCGGCTCGGAGCACGCCGCCAGACCGGCCGCTCCGGCGTCTTCGGAGGCAGCACCGGAGAGTCATGCCGAGGCGGATCCAAACACCGTCCGCATCGAAGAGCGCATGCTGCGAGACCTGCGCATCACCCTCGACGAGGTCGAGTCCCGGCCTGGTGGAGAGCAGATCACGCTCCTGGGTGAACTCGCGGTTGATCAGCGCGCGTATGCGGAGGTCGGCGTTCCCGTCCAGGCGCGGGTCATACGCCTTCTGGTGAATGCTGGCGAAACCGTGCGCCGGGGCCAGGTGCTGGCCGAGTTGACGAGCCCCGAGCTTGGACAGGCACGTGCGGCGTATCTGTCCTCGGAGGCACGGGTCACGCTCGCCGATGCCGCCCTCGAACGCAAGCGAGGACTGGCCGCCGAGAAGATCGCGCCACTCCGCGAAGTGCAGGAGGCCGAGCATCAGGCGGCCGAAGCGCGCGCGGCGCGACGCAGTGCCCGCGCGGCCATCGACGCCTTCGGCGTCGAGCCGCCGTCATCGGATACCGTCGAGGCGACATCGTCCACGTTCGTCCTTCGCTCACCGGTCGCCGGGTCGGTCATCGAGCGACAGGCCGTGCTGGGCCGGATGCTGGATCCGTCGACACCAGCGTTTCGCATCGGGAACCTGTCGACGCTGTGGTTGACGGTGCATGCCTTCGAGCGCGATGCCGTCCGTATTCCGAACGGGGCCGCGGCGCGTCTGGTATTTGCTGCCCTGCCTGGCGGGGACTTCCAGGGCACCGTCACGATGGTGGGCCAGCACGTGGAATCCGAGTCCAGGACGGTCCCGGTCCGGCTCGACGTGCAGAACACGAACGGCGTGCTGCGTCCCGGCATGTCGGCAACGGCCGTTCTGCCGATCGGTGAATCCGGCGCTCCCATCCTCACCGTTCCGGTCGCATCGGTCCAGCGCGTTCGCAACAACTGGTGCGTGTTCCTGCCGAAGGGCGATGGCACCTTCGATATCAGGCGCATTGGACGTGGACGCGACCTGGCGGGCGAGGTCGAGGTCCTCTCGGGCCTTCGCGCAGGCGAGCAGATCGTGGTTGACGGCGCGTTCCTGCTCAAAGCGCAGGCCGAGCGGGGTGAGACCGATCATGACGCGCACTGAGGCCTCCCATGATTAGCCGCCTCATCCGCGAATCGTTCCATGCGCCGCTGCTGACCACGCTGCTCGTGGCGGCCGGCACTGTCGTCGGGGCGCTCTGGATGCAGGACCTCCGCCGCGACGTCTTCCCGGACCTGGCGGCCCCGGTGTTCAACGTCATCGCGCAGAACCCCGCGATGGGTGCGGAGGAGCTCGAAACCGCGATTGCGATTCCACTCGAAGTGGCCCTGGCGGGTCTGCCGAACGTCCGCCGGGTGCGGTCGAACTCACAGCTCGGTGTCTCCCAGGTGACGATCGAGTTCGATCCCCACGCGGAGTACTACCGGTCGCGCCAGTTCGTTGCCGAACGTGTGGCACAGGTGACGGGGCAGCTTCCACCGGGCACCGACCCGCCGCTCATCTCGAGCCTCACGGGCCGGCTCAACGAGATCTTCGAGTTCACGCTCGAGGCGGAGC
This sequence comes from Vicinamibacterales bacterium, assembly GCA_035620975.1. GTDB lineage: Bacteria > Acidobacteriota > Vicinamibacteria > Vicinamibacterales > 2-12-FULL-66-21 > DASPFV01. The sequence continues at coordinate 63,702 of DASPFV010000263.1, read as the reverse complement.
CGGGATCCGCCGATCTCATGAGCCTGCGCGACCTCGCCGAGTTCGAGGTCAACTATCGCCTCCTTGCGGTCCCTGGCGTGGCCGCCGTCGAGCGACTGGGAGGATACCTCCGCCAGTTCCAGGTGCAGCTCGATCCTGAACGGATGGCGGCGCGCCGGATCAGTCTCGACGAAGTGCTGCATGCGGTGGAGGAGTCGAACCTCAACGCGTCGGGCGGCATCGTTTCGCAGGGTGCCATCGAGTGGACGGTTCGCGCACTCGGCCGGGCGCACACCGTCGACGACCTGCGCCGGACGGTCGTGGCCACGCGCGGCGTTGTACCGGTCGTCCTCGGGGACGTGGCTGACATCCAGGAAGCCGCGGCCGTCCGGCGCGGCATCGCGCACCGTCTGAACGGTGAGGTCGTGAGCGCGCGCGTCATCAAGCAGTTCGGCGCCGATACCGTGCAGGTGGCCGCCGGCATTCGCGCCGCCGTCGACGACATCCGGCGCACCCTTCCCGCAGGCGTGCAGCTGCGCATCGTCTACGACCAGGCGCAGCTCGTGGCCTCGGCGCTGGGGGGCGTCGGACGCGCGGTCGCGATCGGGGGCGTGTTCGTCGTGCTGGTCATTCTGCTGCTGATCGGAAACGCCAGGGCGGCGCTGATCGTGACCCTCACGATCCCGCTGTCGATCGCGCTGGCCGGGCTGCTTCTGCGGCCGCTCGGCATCGGGCTCAACACGATGACCCTGGGTGGGCTCGCGATCGCGGTCGGACTGCTGGTCGATGCCGCGATCATCATGGTCGAGAACATCCTGCATCGACTGGCAGGGACCCCGTCCGGCGGCGAGCGACGCAAGCGGGCGCTCGCGGCGGCCATCGAGGTTGCGCGACCGATTTCGTTTGCCACGCTCATCGTGATCGTGGTCTTCCTGCCGCTCTTCGGGATGACCGGGATCGAAGGACGCATGTACCAGCCGCTCGCGGCGGCCGTGATGGCCGCAATGGTTGCGGCGCTCGTGCTGGCGCTCACAATCGTGCCCGTTGCCGCCGCGATCCTGCTGCGGCCCTCACGCACCGGGGCCGACGAAGACGTCCCGCTGCTCCGGAAGGCGAAGCGCTGGTATGCGCCGGCCCTGGACCGCTGTCTCCGTCACCCCCGCGTGGTGGCCCTGGTCACGCTGCTGATCGCCGCACCCGCGATTGTCCTGGGCACCCGGCTCGGCAGCGACTTCATGCCCCAACTCGACGAGGGCGCGTTCCTGCTGCAGACCGTCCTGCCGGCCGAAGCCGCACTGGAAGAGGTCGACCGAATCAACCACCGCGTCGAGGACATCCTGCGGGAGGTGCCCGAGGTCGAGGACGTCGTCCGCCGCACCGGCCGCGCGGAGCGCACCGAAGATCCGATGCCGCATACCCTCTCCGACGTGCTGGTCGTGCTGAAGCCGGGCCGATCGCGGAGCCTTGAAGAGATCGAGTCCGACATGCGCGGGAGGCTCGAAGGACTGCCAGGCGTCGCGGTGCTGTTCACGACGCCGCTCGGCATGCGCATCGACGAAGGTCTCGGAGGGACGCCCGCCGATCTTTCGGTTCGGATCTTCGGACCGGATCTCGACGAGCTGGCTCGGCTCGCGCAGCAGGCGGAGGTCCTCGTGCGCGGTGTCGAGGGCATCGCCGATCTCCGTGCGGAACAGCTCACGGGTCTGCCCCAGCTGCAGATCGCGGTCGATCGCGAGGCCGCGGCGCGAGTCGGGTTGGCACCCGGCGACGTGGTCCGGGCGGTCCGCATAGGCCTCGTCGGGGAGGAGCAATCGCCGATCTGGCTCGGGCAACGGCGGTTCGACCTGGTCGTCCGATTGCGCGACGACCGTCGCGCGACCTTCGACGCCATCCGCACGCTGTTGATCGATGGCCACGACGGCACCCGGATCCCCCTCGGACAGCTGGCGAAAATCACCCAGACGTTCGGCCCTGCGGCAATCCGTCGAGAGGCAGGCATGCGCCGGATCGCGGTGGAGGGGTCGGTGATCGGGCGCGATCTCGGCAGCACGGCCGCCGAGATCAGAAGCATTCTCACGAGCCGGCTGACACTGCCCTCCGGCTACTTCTTCGACCTCGGCGGGCGCGCGGAAAGCCAGGCCCGCGCGTCCCGTGCGCTGACGCTCGCGATCGGGGCTGCGTTGTTCGGCGTGTTCGTGCTGCTGCTGATTGCGCTGGGGTCCGCGGTCGAGGCGGGCCTGATCCTGGCCACCGTGCCGGTTGCGTTCGTCGGCGGAATCCTTGCGCTTCACCTGGCTGGCGAGACATGGAACGTGTCGTCGGCCGTCGGCCTGATCGGCCTGTTCGGCATCGCCGTGCAGAACAGCCTCGTGCTGGTCACGCAGACCCACGGACTGGTGGCGGAAGGGAGAACGCTGGTGGAGGCCGTCCGCGAAGCGAGCATCGGGCGCGTCCGGCCGAAGCTGATGACTGCGGGCACGGCCACACTCGGTCTGCTGCCGCTGCTCGTTCTGCAGTTGCACGGAACAGAGATCGAGCGCCCGCTCGCAACCGTGATGATCGGCGGCCTGCTGACCTCCACCGTTTTCACGCTGCTCGTGCTCCCGTCGCTCTATCTGGAGGTTCATGGATGGCTGGAGCGGCGCTGGTCGCCACGCCGGCAACCGGCGAGACCTGGCGGACGCGGTGAGTAGAGTTCACGGCCAGGCAGCGGGAATCTGATCGCGGGAGGGACCATTGGGCCGGCCGTCCGGCTGAGCTTGCGTCCGGTTCCGACAGCAACCCACCTGCGGCACAATGCGAGGGGGGCAACGCCCACGAGGAGGATCCATGTTGGCTGCCGTGTTGTTGACCATCGCGGCCGCGGCCGTCGCGCAGGACGTGCCGCCGGAGAAGCTGTTCGAAGCGGGCAAGTACCAGGAGGTGATCGACAGCGTCAGGTCGCGGCCTGACGCGCCACAGGGCCACGTCTACCTGCGCGCGCTCGCGCATCGAAAGCTCGATCAGAACGACGACGCGAAGCAGGCGTTCGGATCGCTGGCCACGGCCGACGAGGGGAGCGCGTGGAGAGAAATCGGCAACTCCGGCACCGCGCTGGTCGAGGGGAATCTGGACGCCGCCCAGGCGGCAGCCAGGAAGGCAGTCGAGATCGACGCCAACTCGGCGCAGGCGCATTTTCAGCTCGGCCTGGTCGAATCGGCGCGCGACGATCACGCGCAGGCCGCCGAGGCATTTGCCAGGGCCGCCGAGCTCGACCCGCAGATGGCCTACGCCCACTACGAGGCGGGCATGTCTTTCTACAAGACGAAGCGCATCGACCGGATGGCCGTCTACTTCGAGAACTTCCTCCGCCTCGCCCCGGAAGCCCCGGAGAGGCCGGCGGTACAGTCGATCATGCGCACGGTCCGCGGCAGATAGCCTAGCCGGGTGACTCGCTCGCGGACGGCCCGTTCACGCCTGGCGGGCTCGAACGCTCAAAAGGCGTGACCGAGACCGAAGTGAACCCGCCAGCGCGGATCGAACGATCGCCGGTTGGCGGGAATACCAAGGTCCAATCGGAACAGACCGAACGGCGTGTCGAAACGTGCGCCGGCGCCAAGGCCGATCTGGAAATCGGCCAGCGAGATGTCGCTCACCGTCGGGTAAACGCTGCCCATGTCGACGAACCCGACACCGTTCAGCCATCGGTAGATCGGGAACCGGACCTCGCCGTTGAGGACCAGCAGCGCGGACCCGCCTTCCGCGTCGTCGAAGATGCTCCGGGCCCCGAGATCGTCCTCCCGATAGCCCCGCACGCTGGTCGCGCCGCCGGAATAGAAGCGCTCGCTCGGAATGAGCACCTCGTCGCCGAAGGTGCGCGCGAGGCCCAGGCGGGCTGCCGATGCGAGCACCAGGTTCCGCCCGATGCCGTCGAAGCGGGAGTACTGCGCGAAGTTCCTGAGGAACCGCAGATCCGAGCCGAGCCCCGGCGTCGAGAGCTCGAGCGTTGACGCCGCGAACCAGCCACGCGCCGGTTCGAACGCATCGTCACGGCGATCGACGAGGCCGCCCGCAGTGAAGCGCGCGATCTTCACGGTGAGGTCGAAGGGATCCGCGGCCTCGTCCCGGATGAACGTGTGGTTCCGCTCGATGCCGTAGCCGTAACGCAGCTCGATCGAGCTTCGGGTGCCATACGCCTGTTCGCCCGAGAAGGACGTGATGTCGGACGTGATGGGAAACGCGCCATCCGGGTTGAGCTGCTCGCGTTCGCGCTCGAGAAACAGCGTCGAGCGAATCGGCAGCCCGAAGAACCGCCTCGCGCCGAGCGTGAGCCGGCCCACCTGCTGATCGCCTCTCAGCCGCACCGACGCGCCCGCGCTCGCGCCTCGTCCGAAGACGTTCGTGTTCTCGAGATCGGCGGCGAAGCCGAGCCGTCGATTTCGTTCGTCCGGCCCGAGGGGCTCGTCGCTGAGCGCGAGGCCGTATCGAAACCGGTACCGCGGCCGCTGCTCGAGCATGATCCTCGCGACCACCGGTTGCTCGGTCGCAGCGCCTGGAGCCGGCGGCGGCTGGGTGGCCAGCGGCTGGACGACGATGTCCACGCTCCTGTAGAGGTCGAGGTCGTACAGTCGCTGGCGCGTTTCGCGAATGGCCGAGGGATCGAGCGGCGCGCCGGGCTGAAGGACGATGGAGCGGGCCAGGTATGGCTTTCCGGCGTCGGCGCCATCGACGACGACGTCGTGAAGGATCGCACGCGGGCCGGGTGTGACGCGTACGGCGATGTCCACCCGCGCCGCGTCGGCATCGACGTGGGTCTCGACCTCGGCTGTCGCCTGGCGGTATGCCGAGCGCCTCAGGCGTGACTCGATGCGCTCGACGGCCGCCGCGACGCCGGCGGGCCGATAGCGATCACCGCTGGAAAGCGCGAAGGCGTCGCGGTTCTCCGGATCCGGCAGATCCGGGAGGCCGCTCAGCTCGACGTGGCCGATCGCATAGGGTGCGCCTTCGGATACGTGGATGGGGACCGCCGAAACCCCGTCACTGACTGCTGGCCTGCCAACGGATACGGCCGCCGCGAGGAAACCCTCCGACCGGTAGTGGTTCTCGAGCAGCCGTTCCACGGACCCCGGATCGAGCCAGGGTGAGAGCGGATCCGCCTGGCTGACGATGCCCACGAGCTGATCGGTCGGCACCGCGACGTTGCCGGTCATGTCGATCCGGGTGGCTATCTTCGAATCGGGCACCACGTCGATCGTCAGCGTCTTCGCGTCCGCCGTTTCGTCGTGCTCGATCGCAGCCGAGACGGTGGCGTTCAGATACCCGTCCCGGTAGAGGTAGTCCCGGACGATCGTGCGTGCGTCCCGCTCGAGGAATCCGTCGAACAAGGCGCTGGTCCAGCGTTCCACGATGCGATTGCGGACGCCGTCCGGCAGCGTCGTACCGCGGACCACCAGGTGCGTCGCGGATCCCCGCGCGATCGTGTACTCGAGCGCGACGCTTTGCCCAGGCGATGTGCTCGCATCGTTCGGGTCCGGGTTCCCGCGATGGGCTCCCATACGGCGCGCGCGGATTCGCGCCTCGAGATATCCCTCGCCGTGATAGAAGCGCGCGAGCCGATCGCGATCGCGCTGCCAGGCGCCGAACGTGAAGCGATCGCCTTCCGTGAGCCGGAGCTGCCTGCGAAGCTGGTCCTCGGAGAAGCCTGGCGTACCGGCGATCCTGACGGCGTCAATCCGCGGCCCCGGCGCGCGGACCGGCCGCCGGCCGCGTCCGCCGATCTCGTGACGGAACTCGTACGACCGGCTCTGGTCGTCGAGCCACAACAGGCGCCACGACAGGCCGAAGGGACCGAGATACGTCGTGCTCCAGGCGAAGCCGTCGTCGGCCAGGTTCTGCGAGTAGACCAGCTCGACGTCCGGTCCGAGCCGCTTCGCCAGCGTGAGCCGCGTGGCCGGATCGACGTCGCCAGAGATCAGCGTCGGGTCGTCGAAGATGTCGCGGCGCTCCGCTTCCTGTTCGAGCCGGATCGCATCCAGCCCGACGGTCCGGCCGACGACCCCCAGGATCTCGCCGGACAGGAGGCGGGCGAGTCCTGCCCCGGCCGTTGCGACGCCGCCAGCGGTTCCGAAGAGCCGGGCCTCCGCCTCGGCGTCGTCCACGCCCGTCGCGAGCGACGTGACCTCGCGCTCGCACGCGCCTGCCGCGGGGCAGCGGAGCTCGACCCCGATGGGCAGGTCGCCGACCCGCGTCTGCGCCGCGAAGTCGATTTCGGGTGTGATCGTCCTCGGGTTGGTGAGGTCGATCGACAACCGCTCGATGCGGTAGGTGTTGCCGCCGAGGTAGATCTCGCCATCCTCGCCAGCCTGCACGCGGCCCAGCACGCCGGGGTTCGCGGCCGTGCCGACCAGGCGAAGCGTCGCGCCGAGGTCGAACCGACCGTAATTGTTGTCGATGCGCACGTCATCGACGGTCGCGACCGTGACGTCGAGCCGCATCGCCGACATCCAGTCGGCGGAAGGAGCCGCGCGCGCGATGCCGTCCGTGCCCGAAAGGCTCAACAACTGCGTGGTCAGGACGAGCGGCTCGGTATAGGTTCCACCGAGGACGGCGATGCGGCCAGTCAGCGTGGGGGTTGCAGGGTCGAGCGCGAGCTCGAGATCCACGTCCGACTCGGTCTGCAGTCCTGACGGGTACTCGAGCGCTACCCTGCGCGCGGTCGCGTGCAGCGTGCCCTGCGGCGCAGCAAGGTTCGCGAGATCGAGCGTGCCCTCGAGCGTGGCTGTCCCGGCGTTCACGAGGCCGGCCATCGACACCGTGGCCTTGCCGTCCGCCGCAACCTGCAGCGTTCCCTCGAGATCCGAGGCCGCGAGCCGTGGACGCTCGACCTGCAGCTCACCGTCTGCGACCGCGATGCGTCCGGCGACACGGGGGCTGCCGAAGGGCCCGGTCAGCTGAAGCTCCGCCTGCGCCGTCCCGCCCGACGCGATGCCGCCGACGAACGCGCCGAGCACACGCAGGTCGAGAGCCGCCGCGATACCGACATCCAGGGACGGCTGGACCCCCGCGAGGTCTGCGCCCCCCGTGGCGACGACCGAGTTGCCCTCGGCGACCCAATGGAAGGCGGCAATCGATGCGCGCCCGTTCTCCAGCCGGAGGCGCGTCGGAACGGTCTGCGTGAAGGGGACCCCGGCAAGCGTCAACCGTGCAGGATCGATCACCGCCGTTGCCCGGACACGATCGAGCGTCAGGCGATCGGCCTCGACGGCGACCGTCGCTGAGGCCTGTGCACGCACGTCCCCGAACTGCCCGGGGGCCACGACGTCCTTCAGCACGCCCTCCGTCACGTTGTCCGCGCGAAGCGTCAGGCCCGCTTGCGCCGGCTCCGCCGGGAGCGCTTTCAGCCATTCTTCGAATCGCGACGGCTCGCGCGCGACGCCCTGGCTCGAAGCCTCCAGCGAATGGAGGACGACGCGCCAGGGCAGCGTACCCGCTCCGCGCAGCGACGCACCCTGCCACTGGGCCGCCACGGAACGCAGCGTGATGACGGTGGGATCCACGGTGGCATCCACGGCCAGGCCGGTCACCGGCGCAAGCGTGGCATACGCGAGCGACGACGACCGTACGGAGACGGTGCCTGCCGGCAGCGGGTGACCGAGCGTTCCCTCGACCCTGAGGTCGAGCACCACGGCGCCGTCGCCGCGGATCGCGAGGGGTTCGGTGCCGGCCGTTCGAGCCCCGATCGTGATCAGTTCGGAGAGGGGGCCGTCGACGCGGAGCCGGAGGGGATCCGGAAGGACGGCGCGGCCCAGTTGTCCGGTGAGCGTAGCCCGCGTGCGCGCGCCTACATGGAGGTCGAGCGAATCGACGTGGATCCGATCCCCGCTCAACGTCACGGATCCGGGTGCGGCGAGCGCGACCCGCGTGCCGCGCAGCGTCAGGTCGAGGCCGCTCAGGTCGAGGCGGCCGCGAATCCCCGCGGGATCCGAAAGCTGGCCCGAGAATCGTGCAGTTGCCGAGAGCCTGCCGGAGACTTCAGCCATCTGTTCGCGATATCGCGGCGGGATGAGCGCGCCAATCTCGTCATGGTCGAGCGCGATCTCGCCAGAGACCGGATAGCCGATGCGGTTGACGATCTGGAGCTGCGCGCGTGCGCCGATGCCTGGCGCCACCGCATCGACGGTGATCACCCCGCCGTCGGCCAGGGGGATCGTTCCTCTGGCGGAGAGGGGACCTGCGGAGACCTGATCGATCGAGAGGTCTTTCGACGACAGCGAGAGCTCGGCTGTACCCGCGCGACGGGCTTTCGAGATCACGCCGGAGATCGTTCCTTCGAGACGGGCCGATCCCCCCACGGTGGCTGGGAGATTGAACCGGCTGGAGATCGCGGTCAGGTCGTCGTCGGTGAGCTCGATGGTCGCTTCGAAAGGCCCTCGCCACGCGTACCGGCCGGACGCCCGCAACGAGGTCGTACCGGCCGTGGCCTGCAGCGGATCCACGCGCACGCCGTTCGCGTCGACAGCAACCCGTGCGTCGATCGCGGCCGCGTGGGGCCAAAGGCCGGCGCGCAGGTCGCGACCCTCGAGATCGATCCGCGCGAACGGCCGCTCGACGGTTCCGGCGAGATCGACTGTCGCCAGCACGGAGCCAGCGAGGCCGTCGGCCACTTCTGGCGGGAGCGTCACCCCGGCGGCCTGCAGGAGGGGCTGGAGCACACCGATGTCGGCCGCGTGTACGCGCGAACGGCCGCCTACTGTCGAGTGCACTCCGCGCGGGCTGTCGAGGAACCGCCCGGCTACGTCGCCCGCGAGCTCGACCTGCGCGCGCTCCGCGTGCAGCGAATGACGCACGGACCAGCGGCCGTCGCGAACCTGAAGGTGGGCGGTTCCCGCCAGGCCCAGGCTGTCGCCGGTCGTCGCCTGCGCCTCCGGCTCCAGCTCCGTCGTCGCGGTCGCGCGCAGGCGCAACGGGGCACGAGCCTGCGGATCGCGCACGTCGAACTCCACGGTGCCCGAACCGCGGGCAACCGAGCCGAATCGAACGGGCAGCGACGGGTTCAGGGCCGGGGCGAGATCGTCGATTCGAACCGCTGTCCACTCGAGAGAGACGCGGCTGACTGGGTGCCCGGCATCGGCCGGCGATCCGCCCAGCTCGACCGCGCCCTGGAGCTGGAGCGAGCCCGCGGCCGAGGCGAGCGCCACGTTGTCGATCAGCACCCGGTTGGCGCGGAACGTCGAGCGCCCGGCCAGCCGAAGCGGGCCGACGGGCTCGAATTCGGCCCCACGGCTCGTGATGTCGACTGCGATCGCCGGCGCAGTCAGCGCACCAGTCGCGGTGGCGGTGGCATCGACGTGGCCGGCCAGCCCGCCTGCATCGATACCCGCAAGACGCGCGGCCTGTGGAAGATCAATCGTCGCGCTGACACGGGCGTCGACGGCGGAGCGCTCCCCGGCGATGTCGGCCCACCCCGTCAGCACGGCACGGCCGGCCTCCGTCTCGACCGTCAACTCCTCGACGCGCAGGCGCGTGCCGTCGAATGCGAGCCGCGCCGCGATCGTGCCCGAGGTCTGGAACCGGCCTGCACGGACGGTGAACCCGCCAGGGCCCAATGTGCCCGGCGCGCTCGGCGGTCCTCCGACATTCACGGACAGGTCGAGCGGCCCCACTGTGAGCGAGCGCTGTGCCGCGCGGTCGTCCAGGGTTGCGGTCAGGCCGGTCGCCGACACCACGCCGAGCTGCAGCGGTGCGTCCCGCTCCACCCCGCCTCTCGACGGCGGCAGGTTCAGCGAACCGTCCGGGTACCGGACGAGCCTCAGCCGAGGCCGGCCGAGCGAGATCCGGCTGCCCGCGAAACGCCCCAGGAATACTCCGGGATCGAGGACGACGACGAGGCGATCGGCTTCGAGGAAGGAGTCGGCCGCAGAGAAGGACGCGATCCCGACGTCGCGCAGCTCGATCGACCGCGTGAAGAGGTTGTAGCGCAGCGCTGAAGCGCGAAGCGCGACGCCGAACTCCCGATCCACGTAGGTGCGCACGTACTCGAGCACACGGCCGCGAACCCACGGCACGTGGAGCAGCACGATGCCAACGAGAATCAGGCTCGCCAGAACGCCGGCCAGGCGGGCCAATCGTCCAGCGAAGCGGGCGACCGAGACCCTGCGCACCGGCGATCACCTGCTCAGGTGCGACTGGCCGCTGTGTTCAGCCGCTTCTGCCACCAACTGCACTCCAGGAGCACGGAGTCAATCCCTGTCGCAACTGACACGGCAAACACACGCAAGAAGTCTAACGCACCCCGTGAGCCCTCTCGCCTGTTTAAGGGTGGAGCGAATGAGGCAGATCCCAGGAACACGCCGACCTTGGTCAGGGAGAACCCGCGATGCAGGCGCTTGCGCATCGGTCATGCCTGCCCGAGAAACCGTCACGACCCCAGGCGCGCCCCTGGGGTCCGCCGGCGCGCGCTCGGGCTCGACGGTGGTGGCGGGAACGACCGGACGCCGCGTCAGCGGCAGCCGCCCGGGGCAGGTCCGCCGGTTCGAGCGTGTACAATCGGCTCACCGGAGGCGCAGGTACCGGAAGGGGGCGTGATTGCCGAACGGGCCGTCGGCAGGCACGCATGCGTGCGACCATCTGGCGTAGTTGAAGATGACGGAACACGACCGCGCGCCTGCAGACGTCATTCATGTCACGCTGTCGGTCCTGTTCGTGGTCCTGCTGGTCGGATCGACGTTCTGGTTATTGAGCCCGTTCCTCACGTCCATTCTGTGGGCCATCATCGTCTGCGTTGCGACGTGGCCCATCCTGCTGCGCCTCGAGAGCCTCCTGGCCGGCAGACGCCGTCTCGCCGTCGCGATCATCACCGTCACCATCCTGTGCATCGTCTTCGTGCCGGTCACGCTCGCCCTGCTGACGATCGTCCAGCACGCATGGAATATCACGACGGAGATCAGGTCGTTCGAGTCGATCGCGCTGCCGTCGCCGCCGGCCTGGCTGACACGGATTCCGTTCGGCGGTGAGCGGCTCACTGCAGAATGGGCCCGATTCGCCGGGCTCGATCCGGAGCAGCGGGCGACGGCGCTCACGCCGTACGCCCAGCGGGCGCTTCAGTGGTTCGCAGAACAGGCGGGAAGCGTCGGGTTGATGCTGCTCCAGTTCGTGCTGACCACGATCATCTCGGCGCTCGCGCTCGCAAAAGGAGAGATGGTCCGGGACGCCATCCTTCGCTTTGCGGAACGGCTGGCCGGTCGCCAGGGCCACGAGGCCGCGCTGCTGGCGGCCCGGACCATCCGCGCCGTGGTACTCGGCGTCGTCGGCACGGCGCTGGTGCAGGCCGCAATCGCCGGCGCGGGCCTCTTCATCAGTGGCGTTCCCGCGGCGGCGCTGCTCACCGCGGTGACGCTGTTCCTGTGCCTGGCACAGCTCGGACCGCTCCCGGTGCTCATCCCCGCGATCATCTGGCTGTTCTGGTCCGGTCAGACCCTCCCGGGTTCCATGCTCCTGGTGCTCGCCGTGATCGCCGGAGCGCTCGACAACGTGGTTCGGCCCCTGCTGATACGGCGCGGCGCGGACCTTCCCCTGGTGCTGATCTTCGCGGGTGTCCTCGGCGGGCTGATCGCCTTCGGGATCATCGGGCTGTTCATCGGGCCAGTGGTCCTGACCGTCGCGTACACGCTGCTCGCGAGCTGGGTCCGGGCTCCGCCTGCCGGGCCGGCAGTCGCCAATCGCCCCGGAGACATCAGTACCACGTCGAACGCGTGATCGAGGGAACTGCGACCTGCTAGATCGACATATCCTCCGTTTGGCTCTGGACCTGTCGCCGGATTGAGGCCGACGCAATTTCGATCGACGCGTGAGATCCCTGTTCGCCGCGCGGATCAGGTCACGAGCACGACCACACTGGCCCCGGCAGCGCCGTTCCGGAGCCGGCGATCCAGGATATTTCGCGCGCGTCACTCCCACCTTGACATTCTAGGTGAGTGAGTCTATTCTCACCTAGAATGTCTACTACACCAAGGCCCGACCGAATCGAGCTCCTGCAGGGCACACTCGATCTGCTCATTCTGCGCACGCTGCGCTGGGGACCCGCTCACGGCCACGCGATCGCCCTGGCGATCGAGCGTGCGTCGGATGAGGTCCTGCTGGTGGAGCAGGGATCCCTCTACCCGGCGCTTCACCGGCTGATCAAGCGGGGCTGGATTACGTTCGACGAGGGAACTTCCGAGAACAATCGTCGCGCCAAGTTTTATCGACTGACCGCGAAGGGGCGGAAACAGCTCGAGGTCGAAACAAGCAAGTGGGACGCGCTCGCCCGTGCCGTCGGTCGTATCCTACGTCCAGTTGCACAGGAATGACGCCATGAAGCGCGCGAGACGGGCACTCGGCACCCTGGACGACGACATCCGCGATCATCTCGAGCGCGAGACCGAAGACAACATTGGCCGGGGAATGGCGCCAGAGGAAGCGCATCGCCAGGCGATGCTGAAGTTCGGCAACGTGGCACTGGCGAAGGAGGACACACGCGCTGTCTGGGCATCGCGGCGGCTCGATGAAACCCGCCAGGACGTCCTGTACGCGTTACGCACGTTGCGCCGGAACGGGGTGGCGACTATCGTGGGCATTCTGGTTATCGCGCTCGGGGTGGGCGCCAACACGGCGGTGTTCAGCGTCGTCCATGCCGTGCTCCTCAACCCGCTGCCCTACGACAATCCGGACCGTATCGTCACCCTGACGTACCTGTCCACGGGCGGCGATGCGTCCGGCGATCGCTCGAGACAGGTCTCGGTGCCCGATTTCCTGGACTGGCAGGCGCAGAGCACCTCGTTCGACGCAATGGCCTACTACACCCGGACACGAACCCCGGTCATCGTTCGTTCGGTGGCCGAATACGCGGTCGTCGCGACGGTTACTGAAGCCTTCTTCCGCGTCTTCGCGGCACAGCCTTCAGTCGGTCGATCGTTCAGCCATGACGAGCTGCGCGAGGGCGGCACAGGCGCGGCGATGGTCAGCGACCGCTATGCCCGGCAGGAGTTTGGCGAACCTGCACAGGCGATCGGGCGCAGCCTGCGGCTGTTCGATCGATCCGTGCCCATCGTCGGCGTGCTGCCACCGGCGTTCGACTACCCCATGGACACGGATGTGTGGTTCACCGCTACAGGAAGCCGCGCGCAGCTTCACCGCCGAGGTAACAACTTTCGCGCGATCGCCCGATTGAAGGCAGAAATCCCCCTGGAACGCGCCCGGACCGAGCTGACCGCGATCGCCGCGCGCCTGGAAGCGCAGTATCCCGACACGAACAGGAATGTTCGAGTCACTGCGACACCCCTTCAACGTGAGATGGTCGGCGACGTCGCGTCGATGCTCTACCTGCTGCTCGGCGCGGTAGCACTCGTCCTGCTGATCGCCTGCGCCACGATGGCGACCTTGCTGCTGGCGAGGGGGACGGCACGAGCTCCGGAGATTGCGATTCGCGCGGCCCTTGGCGCCAGCCGCGCGCGGATCGTCAGGCAGCTGCTGGTCGAGGCCTCGGTTCAGGCGTCGGTGGCAGCGGCGATCGGCGTGACGATCGCGGTCTGGGGCACGCGAACACTCGTGGCCCTGTCACCGCCCGATGTACCGCGTCTGGATGAGGTCTCGGTCAATGGCAGCGTCCTGCTGTTCACGGCCGCCCTCGCGGCAGTTGTCAGCATCCTCTTCGGCCTTCCACCGGCCCTGCAGACCTCCCGCGTCGAGGTCACCGATCCGCTCCGGCATGGCGCCGGCAGACCCGCGGGCAGGGAGGGCAGCCGCGCGCGCGAGCTGCTCGTTGTCGCCGAGATTGCGGTCGCTGTAGTGCTCGTTGCGACCGGCGCCCTGCTCGTCAGAAGCCTTCTCGCGCTTCAGCAGGCACCTCTCGGATTTGACCCAGCCAACGTGCTCCTGATGGAAACCACGGCACGGCCGCGCCAGCCCGATTGGACCGACAGCAGGGCGTTCTTCCAGGCGCTGCTCGCGGATATCAGGCAGCTTCCTGGCGTCGTGGCTGCCGGGGCGATGATGGGACCGCCGGGACGGGTCGAATCCGACAGCGGCTACTGGGTCGATCGGATGCCGAAGGAGTCGCCGCTGAGCGCGGCACGGCCCGCCGCAATGAATGTAGTCGCGCCCGGCACCTTTGACGCGCTTGCCATTCCGATCCTCGAAGGCCGCGACTTCACCGATGGCGACATGGCGGGCAGACCCCGCACGGTCATCGTCAACCAGACCCTGGCGAGAAGCGCGTTTGGGGGGCGCGATCCCATCGGGCGTCTGATCATCGCCGGATATGACTCCATGGATCCGATGACGATCATCGGAGTCGTGGGCGACGTGCGGCAGTACGGCCCGGCGCGCGAGCCCCAGCCGGAGGTCTACATGCCGTACCTGCAGCACGTGTACAACGGTGCGACGCTGCGCATCGTGGTGAGGAGTGCGACGGATGGGGCCGCACTTGGAGCCGCCATCCAGCGCAAGGCGCGTGAGCGATCGCCCGAGGTGTCGCTTCGACTCACCACGATGGAGGCGCTCCTGGCAGAGCACGTCGCGACGCCGAAGTTTCGCGCATGGCTGCTGAGCCTTTTCGCCGTCCTGGCCCTGTGCCTGGCGATGGCGGGCATCTATGGCGTGACGGCGTACGTTGCCGAGCGGCGGTCGAAGGAGATCGGCGTGCGGATGGCGCTGGGTGCCAGCAAAGGCGCGGTGTTGTGGCTGATGCTCGGCCGCGGACTCAAGCTGACCGGCATCGGCATGGCTGCAGGTGTGCTGGGGGCTCTGGGAGCCACGCGCCTCGTCAGCAGCATGCTGTTCGGCATAGCGCCACATGATGTCGTGACCTATGCCGGTGTTCTCGCAGGACTGACAGGACTATCGCTGCTTGCGACGTACGTGCCCGCCCGTCGCGCCACACTCATCGACCCGGTCGTCGTGCTTCGTCGGGAGTGAGGCGTCCGGGCTGTGATGCGGGCCGTCTGATGGGCTCTCGCCCGCACGGTTGAGCTATAGTGGCCGTTGCCAGCGCTGCTTCGGGACCGGGAAGCCGGATCGTTCGTCCGGTTCGCGATCGACACCTACGGGTTGGATCGGGTGCTGAGCTTCTTCCGCGCCAGCAGTCGAACCGACAGCCTCGACGTCATCCGGGAGCGCTTTGCGATGGCGATCGGAGTGTCGCTCGAAGCCGCCGAGGCGGCGTGGCTCGAGGTGTTGCGGGCGCGGTGAAACGACGCCAGCCTCACCGGCTGCTGGTCCCACAATCCCCTGCAAACTCGACGGCATTTTCCGTCGTGGAGCGGCTTCGGAAAGTGGCCGGCGGCCCGTGCAGGGGTCATCCAGGAGGCAGCGCCAACAGAGTCTCGACAGGAGAACGGGCCGGAATCGTCGATTCCAGGCCCGTTCTCTGATCGCAGGCGAGACTGGCAACCGCCCCCTCCGGTCATCCCCTGACTCGCTCGACGACCACCGGGACCGGTCGGCACACCGTATTGCACACCGGCGAGTGCGCCTGTGCGAACTGCAGCAGATCGTCCAGCTCGGCGTCGGTGGCATTCTTGGCCTTGATGTCCATCTCGACCCGAATGCCTCGATACCCGGCCGGCACGTCCTCGAGGGCGAGCAGCCCCTGCATGTCGATATCACCCACGAGCTTCGTCGACAGCGACTCGATCTCGATGCCGCGCGCCGCTGCGTGCAGCACCGTGGTCGTCGTCACACAGCCGGCGAGGGCGTGCAGCAGGAACTCCACCGGGTTCGCGCCTTCGTTGTGGCCCAGCAGCACGGGCGGTTCACCGTTCGTGAACTCGAAGGCCTCCTGACGGGAGGCATCTTCCGCCCCCGCGGCATAGAAGTCCTTGATCGTCGAGCGGTTCACGCCTCCGGAAATCCAGCGGTTCCGCGCACGGAACTCGAACCGGGCGAGGGTGGGATTGGCCTTCAGCGCATTGACGGTCGCAACCATCTTCTCGGTGTCGAGTCCATTCAGTCGCGTCGTCGGTTGGGTCGGCATCGCTGTGGGTGACATGACGGTTCTCCTGTTGCCCGGGACTCGCGTTCACGGCGACATGCCATGGGAGCCCGGCGATGACTCTCACGATACGTGCGTGCCGGCCTCGCCGTAAGATGGACTTCTGCCAGAAACAGGGCTTTCGTGCCATGGAGCAGGATATATGCCCGATTCGATGCCCCGCGAAACCGCGATCGTCGCCGTCCCCGAAACCGCGGGGTCCGCGCTCTACGGCATGGTTGACGTCCTCAGCGTCACGGGCAACGTCTGGCAGACGCTGACACGGACCGAACCGGCAGCGCCGCCATTCAGAGTGCAGGTCGTCAGCCCCAGGCGCGACCGGTTCTGTTGCGGCAACGGGATTCCGGTCCAGCCGGCAGCATCCATCGACGAGATCGACCGCGCCGACATCGTCATCCTGCCCGAGCTGTGGCTCGGACCCGACGAGCACTTGAAGGGCAGATATCCAGCGCTGATTGACTGGATTCGCGCACGCTACGAATCCGGCGCCTGCGTCTACTCGGCGTGTTCCGGCGCCCTCATGCTTGCAGAGACGGGCCTCCTGGACGGCCGGGATGCCACCTCGCACTGGGGATATCAGGATCTGTTCAGACGCCAGTACCCCAGGGTGCACTTCCGCCCCGAGCCCAATCTCTGTTTCGCCGATACCCTCGGTCGCATCGTCACGGCCGGCGGGACGACGTCCTGGCACGATCTCGCTCTGCACATCATCTCCAGGCACGTGAGCCCCGGCGAGGCGATGCGCATCGCGAAGGTCTACCTCTTGAAGTGGCACGACGAGGGCCAGCTCCCGTACGAGCCACTCGTCCGGCAGCAACCGCACGCGGATGCGGTGGTGCGCGGCTGCGAGACGTGGCTTCGGGATCACTTTCGTCAGCCCGGCGTGGTGGCGCGCGTCGTGGGGCATGCGCGGATTCCCGAGCGCACGCTGAAACGGCGCTTCAAACAGGCCACGGGCCTTGCGCTCATCGACTATGTGCAGAACCTCCGCATCGAAGAGGCCAAGCACCTGCTCGAATCGTCCGATCAGCCCGTGGACGAGATCTGCTTCGCGATCGGGTACGAAGACCCCTCGTTCTTCAGGCGCCTGTTCAAACGTCGGACCGGGGTCGCGCCGGCCCGGTACCGTCGGGTGTTTCAACCCATCCACCAGGGGATGCCGGTCGTTCCGCGCCACCCACGACCGCAGACTGGCCCGGACGCCGTAGCGACTCGAATTTCCCCCTGATGAGTGGCTGCGCGCCGACGCCCTGCTGGAACCGTGCGACGCGCTGCGACAGATGGCCCGCCCGCGCCAGACCGTTGACGGGGCCAGAGGTTACTCCGCTAGCAGCACTACTCCACTCGAACCGCCGCGATCGGATCGACTGCTGGGCGCGGCGTCCGGGGATAGGCGCGCGCAGAGCAGCCGTAAACACGACCGTACAGGCCGTCACGATCGTCATGGCATCGGCATCGCGTGGCTCGATACCCGAACACTTGGCTGCAATCGAAGACGCTACCGCGAGCACAAGCAGGACGCCGGCGGCGTAAGCGATACTGCTACGCGCCTATCTGCTCGAACGCTGCCAGATAGTGCTGCCACTCGGCGAACTGCGGGAGCCTGTTCGAGCCGATGGCCGCTACGCTTCCATCGAGCGCCCGAGTGTCGCGTCCAGATCGGCCAGTGCTCGCAAGCTGAATCGAAGGCAGGTTCGTCGTTCCACGGCAGAGTTCACGCCACACGCAGCGCCACTATCGGGTCGACTCTCGTTGCGCGGCGCGCCGGGAAATAGCAGGCCGCGATGGCAACCGCCGTCAGCAGCAGCGAGACGGTCGTGAACGTCACTGGATCGCTGGCGGTCACACCGAACAGCAGACTCGAGCCCGCGCCCCCGAGCCACCACGCTCCCACGAGCCCGATTGCAGCACCGGTCAGGCTGAGGGCCAGCCCCTCACGGATAATCATCCTGAAGATGTCGCCGGCCTGTGCGCCGATGGCCATGCGCAAGCCGATTTCCTGCGTGCGCGTCGCGATCGAGTACTGGATGAGTCCATAGATCCCGACTGCGGCCATCAGCAGCGCCACGACGGAAAAGCCTGTCAGTACCGACGTCTGGAACCGGCGCTGCGCGAGGTAGGTTCCGAGCTGCTGCTCCAGCGGCGCCACACCATAGATCGGCGCGCCTTTCTCCACGCGACGCACGGCCGCCCGAAGTGCCCCGACCGACGCCAGCGGGTCGGCCGACGAGGTTCGTATGAACACACCCACGTTCCGCGAGGGGGGATTCTGCGCCAGCGACACGAAGATCTGCGGGAGCGCCTCGCGCTCCGGTCCCTGCCGCCGCATGTCGCCGACGACTCCGACGACCGTGTACCAGGGCGCATCGGACTCGCCCGAGCCGAACTTGAACCTTCTGCCCAGCGGGTCGTCCCCCGGCCACGAGCGCGCAGCCATCGCATCGTTGATGATCGCGACCCGCGGCGCCCCGGGCCGATCCCCGGCCGAGAAGAAGCGGCCGCGGCGCAGCGGCGTTCCGATGGCTCTGAAGAAATCCGGACTGATCTCGTCTCTCAGGAGGCGCAGGCGCCCGGAAGCCGTTCCGTCGTCCCGCTCGACGGTGAGAACGTGTTCCCTGGGATTCGAAGAGAAGAGATCGTCGATGATGCCGGCGCTCTCCACGCCCGGGACCGCCTGGATTTGGTCGAGGACGCGGTGGTACAGGTCGGCGCGTTGCGCGGGATCGCCGACCGTCGGCGGCGTCGAGACCCCCATCACGAGGACCCGCTCAGGCACGAATCCAGGATCGATGCTGGTGACGTGCCACCAGCTGCGGACGAGCAGACCGGCGCCGACGAGCAGAACGATCGCGAGCGCAAACTCTGCCACCACGAGGGCGCGACGGATTCGACGGGTGGCTGTTCCGCCCGAGACACTTCTGCCGCTCTCCTCGCCGGACGGACGCAGGTCGCGGCGCAACGTCGTAATCGCCGGCGCGAGTCCGACGAGGATTCCCGCCAGAAGAGAGATCGCCAGCGCCCAGCCGAGTACGCGGAGATCGAGGCCCACTTCATTCAAGCGGGGCAGGTTGTCGGGGCCGAAGGCCCGGACGAGCCGGATGGCTCCGAAGGCGAGCAGTGTGCCCGCCAGTCCCGCGACGGCGGCGAGGAGGACGTTCTCCGTGAGCAGTTGCCTCACGATCCGTCCGGCGTTCGCTCCAAGCGCCGCGCGAACGGCCATCTCGCGCGCGCGAGCGGTGCTGCGCGCCAGCGAGAGGCTCGTGACGTTGGTAGCGGCGATGAGGAAGACGCAGAACACGGCGCCGCCCAGCATCCACAGCGCCAGTCGGGACTGGGCTCCGACCATGTAGCGAGTCAGTGGGACGACGCTGATGCCCCGGTTCCGTTCGACCGCCGGCAATTGCTCGTTGACGCGGAGGGCGACGGCGCTCATCTCCGCCTGGGCCTGGTCGAACGTCGCGCCAGGCCGAAGCCTCCCGACGACGAACCACGTCTGTCCGCCCCGCACGCTGCGGCGGGTCGAGTGGGCCTCCCACACGTCTGCCTCGACCCTGGCGACTCTGAACCCGGCAGGGAGAATCCCGATGATCCGGGATGGGACGCCGTTGATCACGAGCGTCGCGCCGAGCGCATCCGACGAACCTCCGAATCGCGCCTGCCAGAAGCGATGACTGATCATGAGCCGTCGTTGCTTCTGGTCCACGTCGTCCGTCGAAAAGCTGCGCCCCAGGACAGGCTGGACGCCAAGGAGGGGAAGCAGGCTGGGGGAGATGCTCGCGCCTGTGATCTGCTCTGCCCCGTCCACGCCGGTCAGCACCGTGGACACGGTATCGAACGTGGCCATATCCGCGAAGGTCTGACTCTGACCCCGCCACTGCTCGACATCCCACAGTGCCGCCCGGCCCTCGCGCAGGTTCTCGGTCGGATCTTCGGTCCACAACATCGCCAGCTGTTCCGGCGACCGATACGGAAGGGGCCGGAGCAGAACCGCATTCAGGACGCTGAACATCGCGGTGTTGGCGCCAATCGCCAGCGCCAGGGTGCCCGTCGCCGTCGTCGTAAACGCCGGATTCCTGCGGAGCGTGCGACACGCATACCGCACGTCACGCGACAATTCCTCCAGCCACATGAAGGACCGGACCTGGCCGTAGACTTCCCTGGTCTGCGTGATGCCGCCGAAACTACGGCGGGCGGCCCGCCGCGCCTCGTCCGGGGAGAGGCCCTGCAGGACGTACTCGTCGGTCGCTTCGGCCAGATGGCTCGCGATCTCGTCGTCGATCTCGCGATCCATCTGCTGCGAACGAACGAGGGCCCGCAGCCGGAACAGAAAGATCCGCAGGCGTGTCATGAGGAGCCTTCCGAAATCTTGAGGAAACGTTCGACGATGCTCGCCGCACGCTGCCACTGCGCTTCTTCCCTGTCGAGCTGCTTCCGCCCGGCGCGTGTCAGCGCGTAGATCTTGACGCGACGGCCACTCTCGGACGTGCCCCATCTGGACGAGATCCATCCCGCCTGTTCCAGCTTGAGCAACGCCGGATACAGCGTGCCCTGGTTGAGCGCCAGCTGGTTCCCGCTGATCTGTTCGATTCGCCGCGCGATCCGATAGCCGTGCAGCGGGCCAAGCGCCTCCAGGGTCTTGATGATCATCAGACCCAGGGTGCCGTAGAGGACGTCGCTCTTGTCTGGCGTCATGTGTGGGGAGCCTACACCTCTTAGCTGTTGGCAGTCAACTGGTTTGCGGGTGGACCGTGATGACCGAGTCTGGTCGTCCAGGGCCGCATGGACGATCGCGCGGTCGAACGACGGAATCCATCGACGCGCGGCCCGGCGGACGGGCTTGGGCCTCGGGCGCCAGCCGGTCGATGATTGTCGCCATCGGATGGCATCGGTGTCCCCACGGGTGAACGAATCCATGAGCCGCGAGCCCGGCCTAGCCAACCAACTCAAGCACCATCAGCAGCTTAACCGTTGGCACGCGCACTGCACGAAATCAGCGGCTTTGACGTTGCCCCGGAGGTCACCATGAAACCTGCTGCTCCTTGGGTTCTCGGAACGGGCTTCGCGCTGGTGATGTGTGCCACGCCAGCGGACGCGCAAGTCCATGTCGACGTCGGCGTCGTGGCCCCGCCGGTCGCAGCGCGCGTCGTGGTAGGGCCACCGCCGGTGTATGTCCTCGACCCCTACCACGGGCCTGTTTATGGCCCGTACCAGGGCTACTGGACTCGAGATCGCGGTTGGGAGCGGGCAAAATGGCAGCGTCAGTACTACAAGGACATTCGCGAGGGGCGGCGCGAGTACGAGAAGCACCGCCGGGAAGCTGAACGCGAATACTGGAAGGATCGCCGCGAAGCGGAACGCGAGTATTGGAAGGATGTTCGCGAGGCGCAACGCGAGTACGAGAAAGATCGTCGAGAGGCCAGACGGGATCGTCGGTAACCCCTTCCCACCACCAGCCATGGAGGAGGCGCTCTCCGCCGTGGCTGGGTACTCGCATACCCTTCGGTGCGCCTCCTCGACTGAATCCCGGCTGCTCGAGTTCGCTGGAACCAAATGTGAATGGGACGGTTCACGCGGTCCCGTCGCACGGCCCACGAACACGGATTTGTCGTTGGATACGCAAATTCGTTTCGCGCGCGGACCCGCCGACAGCGAAGGCTCTCTTATCGGTTGATACCGCGACCACGGGCGTACTCTGTCTCCCCAGCCAGTAGGCTCCCTCTTGAATCCATGATTGGCACTACCGTCGGCAAATACCGGATTGTCGCGCTGCTCGGCCGCGGTGCAACCGGTGTTGTGTACAAGGCCCTCGATGACACGCTCGATCGGGAAGTCGCGATCAAGGTGTTGAATCCGCTCTACGCTGCCGGCGACCTCACGAAGCGATTTCACTCCGAGGCCACCACGCTCGCGAGACTGAGCCACCCTGAAATCGCCACAATCCACGAGCTCCTGCGGACTGACGCGAATCTGCTGATGGTGATGGAGCTCGTTCGAGGGGAGACGCTGGAAGCCGTCGCGGATCGAAGCGGACCGATGTCGCCGGAGCTCGCCGGGCACATCATCGATGGAATTCTGTCGGCGTTGGTACATGCGCATCACGCGGGCGTCGTCCATCGGGACCTCAAGCCGGCGAATGTGATGGTGACAGCGCTCGGCGGGGTCAAGATCATGGATTTCGGCATCGCGCGGGTCCGAGGCGCCGAGCACATGACCCTCGATGGGTGCGCAGTCGGCACGCCTGCGTACATGGCGCCCGAGCAGGTGCTGGGGGAGGAAGTCGACGGCCGTGCCGACCTGTACGCGGTCGGCCTCATTCTCTACCGGCTGATCGCCGGAAGACTCCCATTCGATGGGGACGGTGCGGACACCCCGATGGTCTTGCTGCAGAAGCAGGTCTCGGAACCACCGCCGCGGCTGCAGACGTACCGACCGGATCTGCCTGACTGGTGCGACGTCGTGGTGCAACGTGCATTGGCCAAGGCGCCAGCGGATCGATTCCAGACTGCTGAAGAGTTCCGAGCCGCAGTCGGTCGCGCCATCGGCCTGAGACCGGCGCTGGATTTGGCGAAGGCCTTGGCCCTTTCCGCAACGGAGGTTTCGACAGAGGTGACCGAGCGTCCGCCCGTCGAAACGATCGCCATCTCGCGGAGTCAAGCAGGGCTACCTCCTGGAACCGGCTTACTGCATCGGCGAGCCCAAGAGAAGGCGCGACTGCAACTCAGGGTCGTCCGAGCACAGCTTGCTGTGATGCTGTCAGGCGCCAGGGACGTCGTCACGACGAGGCGGGGTGCAGCGATTCTGGCTGGCCTCTGTTCTCTAGGCACCCTTGGCTATCTCACCGGCGGCACTTCAACGATGAACCCGGGAACCACGGGTGCCAGCGGAACCCGCGCCGCGGTACGCGCCCCTTCAAAGGTCGACACGCGCGACCCGGAGCGGACTTCGGCCGTACCGACACGATCGCAGACCAGACCCGGATCCACACCGCCCGCCCGTACCGAGCCTCGAAGCACCTCCAGCACGACGGATCCACTCGTGTTTCGAGCCAAGCTGGTTTTTACAGAGGGCAGAGACCGGCGGGAAGAAGACGCCCGACTGACGTTCGCACGCGAGCGGCTCAGCGTGACGAGGAATCGCATCCCCGACGAACCCGTCCTGTCCGTTCCATACGGACACCTCACCGCAATTGAACATTCCCGCAAGCCCGGGTGGAAGCCACCGCAGAAATGGTCCAGGGTAGTCAAGATCGAGGACGACGTGCTGGAGGCGATTGGCATCCGGGAGCGTCACGAGATTTCGCTCCACACGGATTCCGACTTCGTCCTGCTCCGCGTCGATGAACAGATCGTCAACAGAGTGCTGCGGACGCTGAAGGATCGCACGGGGCTCACCGCCCAGCTCCCTTCTGAGCGCTGACAACCCTGTCTGGCACGAGTCCGGTCGGCTCGCTCTTCGGCGGCGTGCATTCCTGTAATTGGCGAGGCAAATCCGCGCCCCGGGCCGGAACTCGCGGCGATCCCGGGAACCTCGAGCGTCGCATAACTCGAGACCCCACAGCCGGTTGAAGCCGCGTTCACGTAGTTGGATTGTGCGGTGCAGTTCTTGAACTCGCAGCCCTGGCGGACTCGGATGCCAAGAGCCGGAAGCGACTGGGATGCGGCTGCTCGCGGCGGCGGCAACAGAGAAGGGGCTCGGGCGGGAGCGCAACGAGGACGTGTACGTGTTGCACGTCGCGCAAGGACTGTTTGCCGTGTGCGACGGTATGGGTGGCGCTTCAGCAGGAGCCATAGCCAGCCAGATCGCCGCCGCGACCATTGTTCACGAGCTGCAACAGGCCAAAACTGCTGCCACCGCAGGTGCCCTGCACGAGGGACCTCATCGCACGCAGAGTTGCCGACTCGCAGAGGCCGTCCGCGAATCGAACCGGTTGATCTACACCGACGGCCAGCAGAACCCGGAGCGGTGTGAGATGGGCACGACCGTCGTGAGCGCCTGGCTGCAGCACGACATCGCGAGCGTTGCACACGTGGGAGACAGCCGCGCCTATCTGTGGCGCGATACCCACTTCCAGATCCTGACGCAGGATCACACATTGCTGGAGGCCCTGGCGGGCGAGGGTCTCGACGCGTCCTGCGAGGAGCTGGAGGAGGATCCCCGCGACGTCCTCGTGCGGGTCGTAGGGCGCGAGCCAGAGGTCGACGTCGATGTCGTCGAGGCTCCAGTGCGTACCGGCGACTACCTGGTGCTGTGCACTGACGGCCTCACGCGTGTCGTGTCTGACACGACCATGAATGCGAGCATTTCGCGGCTTCGTGAGCCGCAGCGCATTTGCGACTACCTGGTGCAGACGGCCGCACGCAGCGGCGGCACGGATGACATCACGGTTGTGGTCGTTCAGATCGTGGACGCCGCGGGAGCGTGACGGGCGTCCGGGGACCGTTCGCGATCGGAGTCCGAATCATGCCAAAGCTCGTTGTGAAGTTCGACGAACGCGTCCTCGCCGAGTACCCGGTGGATTCCGAAATGACCATCGGACGTCTCCCGGATAATGCCGTTGTCATCGACAACCCTGCCGTATCCGGCCATCACGCCCGCATCTTCCTGGAAGGCGACCACTACGTCGTCGAGGACCTGCGGAGCAAGAATGGAACGTACGTCAACGAGCAGCACGTCGTGCGCGGCGCCTTGCGGCACCGCGACGTCCTCCTGATCGGCAAGCACAAAGTGGTGTTCGATGCGGTGGCTACCGCCGAGCCTGTGCCGGCGCCTCGACGGACGCCAGCGCTCGGCAGGACTGCATACCTCAACACCAGGAAGCATCGGGAACTGCTGGCAAGGCTTCGTGCGGAACGGGCCCGCGCCCGATCGCAGTCCGAGCCGTCCGCGAAAGCCCAGGCGGCCGCCTTTCTGCGCGTCGTGGACGGGCAGACGGATCACCAGGAGTACTGGATTCACAACCCCGTCTCGTTCATCGGGAGTTCCGAAGAGGCCCTCGTGCGCCTGCAAGGCTGGTTGAAACCCAGAACGGCCGCTGCGATTGTCCAGAACGACGCGGGATTCACGGTGACGGATTTCGACGGACGCACACTGGTCAACAACCAGTGCCTGCCAGACGGAAGCCAGCAGCTGAAGGATGGTGACATGCTCGAGGCCGGCGGACTCGTGATGCGGTTCGGGCTGGCCGTCACGTCGCCTGCCGAATCCGGGACGGAGCCGGAATCGGGCCAGGGGACATCCCCAGCGTCGTTCACTGTCAATTCGCGGGAGCCATGATGAGACTGACGAATCTCCTCGGGGTGTGCGTCATCATCGCCTGCAGCGGAACGGCATCGGCCGGGCAGGAGCGAGGCAGATCGAACAAGACGAACGACGGCGCACAGGTCGTCCGCTATGAACGCGGGCGCGGCAACGATCGCGACTCGTACTTCGAGCGACACGGCTACACACGGCTGAACATCCCCAAAGGCCACTATCCGCCACCTGGCGAATGCCGCATCTGGTATCCGGACCGCCCGCCAGGGCACCAGCCTCCTCCGATGAAATGTGGACGGGCTCGTGCCGATGTCCCGCCCGGCGCGTGGGTGATTCGTCATCCTGAGGACGATCCGGAGCATGTTCACGTCGCGGTGTACGACGAGCGGCGGCCCGGATCCGTCCTGGTGGTCGGGCAGTTCAGGATTGCGACGGGCGTGTTCGTCCGCGTGGTTGTCAGTCGATGACCTGAGCCCCCAGTCGAGTACCACCGAGAGCGCCAGAGTTCCCATCCGCCTCACCGATCCCCGCCTGAAACGAGATGGTCACGCTTGCTCCGGCGCCGATCGTCGCGCAGGTCACCGTGGTGTCCGCCTCGCGCCAGGCAGAACTGCGGGACACCCTCAACACGCGTGTGGACGTGATCACGCGTGGACGAATCGACGAGGGCGGCGGTCAGGAAACGGTGGGCGAAATCCTGCGGGAGCTGCCCGGCGTCGTGACCCGGCGCGGATCCGAGACCGCTGGCCCCGCGGGAGAACAGATCCAAGGGATTGATTCCCGGCAGGTCCTGGTGCTGCTCGACGGCCAGCCCGTCGTGGGCGCCAGGGGCATCAAGCGCGGCGGTGTTCTCAATCTCGATCGTCAATCGACGGCGCGGCTCGAGCGAGTGGAAGTGGTCAAGGGCGCCGCATCCGCGCTGTACGGGTCGGATGCGATCGGTGGCGTAATCAATCTGATCTGCAGAGGGTGGGAACGCTCGACTACTCACAGGCGCCGGGGGGTGGTTCGGCCGCTGGTCGAGCAGCCGCACGATCGACGATGTGTCCGAGTACCTCGCGACGGATCGCCCGAACCTTCTTTTCGTGCATCTGACGGATCCCGACGCGGCCGGCCATCGCTCGGGCTGGATGACCGACGAGTACGGCCGCGGCGTCCTTGCTGCCGACACCGCGCTCGGCCGCCTCATCGAAGTGGCCGACCAGGCGTACGGGTCGCGCAACTACGCGCTCATCGTGACGGCCGATCACGGCGGGCACGGCACCGGCCACGGCAGCGACCATCCGCACGACGTAACGATCCCCTGGATTGCGTGGGGCCAGGGCGTTCGGCCCGGTGGCCTCGATCCAGCGACCGTCCACACGATGGACACCGCGTCCACCGTGCTCTGGCTGCTCGGACTCTCCGAGCCGGCCGAGTGGGAGGGCACGCCAGTGATCCGGGCGTTCGATCCGTCGCCCGCAACAGCCGCGGCCGGAGCCGGAAGCCGCTGACCGCTCCGCGGTACATTCCCTGTCCGCTCGCGCGTGCCTGCGGCAGCTCGCGGCCTGCGATTCGTCCAGGGGCGAGCGGGCCTCGTCACACTCCCTTCAGGCGCCCCGACGCGTACCTGTGCAAGACGCTGGAGATGAGCGTCTGGTGCGGCAACGCCTTCGCGACCGCCCGCTCCTAACCATCCTCGAGCTCCATTCTTCCGACGCGAGAATGTTCAGTCGGCGGTCCTTGCGATTGGCCTGCCTTGGCGAATCCCGCGTGGCGAGCGTGCTGAGAACAAGGTGGATCACTTATACTCAGGCCCTCACGATCAGCATCAGGAAGCGGGACCAGGACAGACCAGGGTAGCGGCTCCGGGACGCATGCGGAGAATTCCGCACCAGCCGCGGGAAAACCAGCTGGCACCGGACGCTACCCTGCGGATTCGGCTGAAAAGTGGCAGTTTTCAGCGGCTGGCCAGGTACGCATCGTGCTGGGCGGCGCACCATGTCTCACTTTCTGAAGGTCGTTCTGGCCGCTGCACTGCTGTGCGGCACCGCAACTCCGGCAACTGCCCAACAGGCGCCCACCTGGGAGTTCAGCCTGGTTCCGATGTACTTCTGGGCAACATCCCTGGACGGTACCCTGGCGGCGGGCCCGGTGTCCGTCCCCATCGCCCTCGATTTCTCCGACGCCGCCGACCACCTCGGCGGCGCGTTCTCGTTCCACTTCGAGGCGTCGCGCGGGCGCTTCGGCGTGATGACGGATCTCAACTTCATCAAGCTGACCTCGTCGGCGCCGTTCTCCGTCGGCTCGCGCCAGATCACCGGTGATTTCGAGCTGGACAACGTGATGTTCGAGGCGGCCGGTCTGTACGAGCTGCATCACGAGTCGCGGCTCAGCGTGATCGGCGGGCTGCGGACCTACACGCTCGCGCCAGTCATCACCTTCCGAGAGACCGGCCCTGGGGTCACACCCGTCGACGAGAGCCGGACGTCGGCAGATGCCTTCGCCGGCGTCGTGCTGCGGCCACGGATCAACGACAAATGGGGCGTCATCGCGCGCGCCGACATCGGCGCGGGTAACGCCGACCTCACGTGGAGCGTAGTCGGCGGCCTGGAATACCGCTTCAAGCCGTGGGGCGGGCTCGAGTTCGGCTACAAGGCGCTCGGCATCGACGTCGAGGGCGGCGAAAACAACCTGCGGTCGTACGACGTCACGCACTCCGGGCCCATCGTCGGATTGCGCCTGCACTGGCAACGCTGAATGAAAAAAGTCCTGACTTTCGTCCTTGGCGGCGCCGTGTTGAGCGCTGCCCTCGTGCTCACCGCGCGGGCGTCTGGCCAGCAGGATGCGGGATCGCTCGACAAGGCGAAAGCGGACCGCGCCTTCCCTGCCAGGCCTCCCTACTCGCCGTATGCCGGGCGGCGCTTTCCCACGCAGCCGTACTTTGGAGATACGCATCTGCATACGGCGTTCTCGATGGACGCGGGCGCGTTCGGGGCTCGCATCACGCCACGCGACGCCTACCGCCTCGCGCGCGGCGAAGAGTTGATGGCCTCGAGCGGCCAGCCGGTCAAGCTCGCGCGGCCGCTCGATTTCCTCGTCGTGGCCGATCACTCGGACAACATGGGGTTCTTCCCCGATCTGCGGGCCGGCAAGCCGGAAGTCGTGGCCCATCCCACGGGCCGCCGCTGGTTCGACATGATCACGGCCGGCCAGGGTGGTGCCGCTGCGCTCGAGATCATCGGCGCGTTCTCACAAGGGACATTCCCGCGCGAGCTGATGTACGCGCCTGGCACGCGGCCGTACCGGGCAGCGTGGCAGGAAACCATCGCCGCCGCCGAACAGTACAACTCGCCGGGCCGGTTCACCGCGTTCATCGGCTACGAATGGACCTCCAACACGGGCGGGAACAACCTGCACCGCAATGTCATCTTCCGGGACGATGCGGCTAGGGCCAGCCAGGTGGAACCGTTCACGGTGTACCCGCCGGGCAGTGACAATCCCGTGGACCTGTGGAAGTGGATGGACGCGTACGAGCAGAAAACCGGCGGCAGCGTCCTGGCCATCGCCCACAACGGCAACCTGAGCAATGGGCGCATGTTCCCGATGGTCGAAGCGTTCGGCCGGACGATCGATCGCGCCTACGCGGAGACGCGCGCGAAATGGGAGCGGCTCTACGAAGCCACGCAAACGAAGGGGGACGGCGAAACGCACCCGTTCCTGTCGCCGAACGACGAGTTCGCCGACTTCGAGCGATGGGACAAAGGCAATCTCGACGGCAGCGCGCCAAAGACGAACGACATGCTGCAGTACGAGTACCTGCGCGCGGCACTCAAGAACGGGCTGCTGCTCGAGCAGAAGCTCGGCGCGAATCCCTACAAGTTCGGCCTGATCGGCAGCAGCGACGCGCACACCGGCCTTGCCGCCATGGAAGAGGACAACTTCTTCGGCAAGACCACGCCGCAGGAACCGTCACCGGAGCGGCTCAACGCCACCTTCATGAACAACCCGAAGACCGGCATCCGGATCATGGACTGGGAAGTTCTGTCGTCCGGCTATGCAGCGGTGTGGGCGACCGAGAACACGCGCGAAGCGATCTGGGACGCGATGGAGCGACGCGAAACGTACGCGACGACAGGCACGCGGATGGTGGTGCGGTTCTTCGGCGGCTGGAACTTCGAGGCCGCCGATGCCGCGTCGAGGGCGCCAGGCGCCGTCGGGTACACCAAGGGTGTTCCCATGGGCGGCGACCTCCCGCCTTCCCCTTCGGCTTCGACGGGCAAGGCAGCGCCGACGTTTCTCGTGGCCGCGTTGCGCGATCCGATTGGCGCCAACCTCGATCGGATCCAGATCGTGAAAGGCTGGATCGACGCGAAGGGTGAGGTGCAGGAAAGGGTCTACGACGTCGCGTGGAGCGGAGGCCGCAAGCCAGCCGCCGACGGCAAGCTGCCTGCGGTGGGAAATACGGTCGATGTCGCCAACGCCACCTGGACGAACACGATCGGCGCACCCGAGCTGATCACGGTGTGGCGAGACCCTGGCTTCGACGCGTCCCAGCGGGCGTTCTATTATGCTCGCGTCATCGAGATCCCGACGCCGCGCTGGACAGCGTACGACGCCAGCCGCTTCGGCATCACGGCTGCCCCCGGGACGAGGATGACGATCACCGAGCGTGCCTACACCTCTCCGATCTGGTATACGCCGCAATGAGGACGCCCCTGATGAAGAGATACGCCACCCTGCTCGCCGCAGTCACGCTGATCGGCGGAGGCCTCGCATGGACGGCACTCACCGCGCAGTCGCCGCAGACCACGCAGACGACGCAGCACGATGCGGGCTCGCTGGACAAGAGCAAGGCCGATCGGGCGTTTCCCGGCGTGCGCGCGTACTCGCCGTACGCCGGTCGTAACTTCCCGACCCAGCCCTATTTCGGGGATACGCACCTGCATACGTCGTTCTCGTTCGACGCCGGCGCGTTCGGCGCGCGCCTGACGCCGCGCGACGCCTATCGCTTCGCGCGGGGGGAGGAAGTGATCGCCTCGAGCGGCCAGCCGGCCAGACTGTCGCGGCCCCTCGATTTCCTCGTCGTGGCCGACCACTCCGACAACCTCGGCTTCTTCCCGGATCTGTTTGCCGGCAAGCCGGAGATGCTGGCCACGGAACAGGGGCGCCGCTGGTACGACCTGATCAAGGCCGGCGAGGGATCCAAGGCGGCCTTCGAGATCATCGCCGCCTTCTCCGAGAACAAGATGGATCCCAAGCTGGCCTACAAGCCGGGCACGCGGCCGTACCGCGCCGCCTGGCAGGAGATCATCGCGTCGGCCGAGCAGTTCAACCAGCCCGGCCGCTTCACGGCGTTCATCGGCTACGAGTGGACGTCGAACACCGGCGGCAACAACCTGCACCGGAACGTCATCTTCCGCGACGATGCCTCGAAGGCGAGCCTGGTGGAACCGTTCACGTCGGTGCCGCCGGGCAGCGACAACCCGGTCGAACTGTGGAAGTGGATGGAGGCCTACGAACAGAAGACCGGCGGCAGCGTGCTGGCGATCCCGCACAACGGCAACATGAGCAACGGCCTGATGTTCCCCGTCGTCGAAGCCTTCGGCCGGCCGATCGACCGGCAGTACGCGGAAACGCGGGCGAAGTGGGAGCGCGTCTACGAGACCACGCAGACGAAGGGGGACGGCGAGACGCATCCGTTCCTGTCGCCGAACGACGAGTTCGCCGACTTCGAGCGGTGGGACAGGAGCAACCTGGTCGGCGTGCCGAAGAAGAGCGACGTCTACCACCTCGAGTACACGCGGGCGGCGCTCAAGAACGGCCTGATGCTCGAGCAGAAGCTCGGCGTCAATCCGTACAAGTTCGGCCTCATCGGCAGCACCGACGCGCACACCGGCCTGTCGGCGGTGGAAGAGGACAACTTCTTCGGCAAGACGACGCCGCAGGAGCCGCATCCCGAGCGCTCGACGGCGACGTTCTTCAGCGAGCCGAAGACCGGGGTGACGATCATGGACTGGGAAGTCGTCTCATCCGGCTACGCCGCCGTGTGGGCGACCGAGAACACGCGCGAGGCGATCTGGGACGCGCTGCAGCGGCGCGAAACCTACGCCACCACGGGCACGCGGATGATGGTGCGGTTCTTCGGGGGCTGGGACTTCGACGCCGCCGACGCCGGATCGCGAACACCGGGCGTGGTCGGCTACAGCAAGGGCGTGCCGATGGGCGGCGATCTCCCGCCTGCGCCGTCGGCCTCGGGGGGCAAGGCGGCAGCGCCGACCTTCCTGGTGGCCGCGTTGCGCGATGCGATCGGCGCCAATCTCGATCGCATTCAGATCGTGAAGGGATGGATCGACGCGAAGGGCCAGCTGCAGGAGAACGTCTACGAGGTGGCCTGGAGCGGCGGCAGGAAGCCCGGCGCCGACGGCAAGCTGCCCCCGGTGGGCAGCACGGTGGACGTCGCCAATGCGACGTGGACCAACACCATCGGCGCGCCCGAACTGATCGCGGTGTGGCGCGATCCGGACTTCCGGGCTGCGGAGCGCGCGTTCTATTACGCGCGCGTCATCGAGATCCCCACGCCGCGCTGGACGGCCTACGACGCCAAGCGCTTCAACGTGAAGCCGCTGCCGGGCACGCGGATGACGGTCACCGAGCGCGCCTATACGTCGCCGATCTGGTATACGCCGTAACCCGCATGACATGAGCACGTCCTGGTTGCGCGAGCCGCTGGTGCACTTCCTCGCCATCGGCGCGCTGCTCTTCGTCATCTTCGAATGGCGGGGCGCCGGCCCCGCCTCGCGACGTATCGTCATCACGCCGGGGCAGGTCGAGGCGATGGCGGCGGGCTTCGCGCGCACCTGGCAACGAGAACCCACCGAGGAGGAGCTGAAGGGGCTCATCGACGAGTACGTGCGCGAGGAGATCGCGACACGGGAGGCGATCGCTGCCGGGCTGGATCGCGATGATACGGTGGTGCGCCGCCGGCTCCGGCAGAAGTGGGAGTTCATCACCGAAGACTCGGGCGACACCTCGCCTCCCTCCGACGCCGAGCTGCAGGCCTGGCTGGATGCGCATGGGGACCGGTACCGGGAGGAGACCGAGATCGCGTTCGCCCAGCGCATGCCCGGCGGCGAGACGCGGCTGCTGCCGCAGGATGTCCAGCGGACCTCTCGCGGGGACGTCGCCCGGATGTTCGGCGATGAGTTCGCCGCCGCGTTACTGCGGATCGAGCCGGGCAGGTGGACCGGGCCGATCCGATCCGGTTACGGCCTGCATGAAGTCTACGTGAAGGAACGCCACGAGGGCCGGATGCCCGCGCTCGAGGACGTCCGACCCCAGGTCGAACGGGACGTGATGACCGCCAGGCGGCAGCAGCAGCTGCAGGCCGCGTACGAGGCGCTGCTGAAGCGCTACCAGGTCGTGATCGAGCGGCGCGGGCGGGCGGCGGAGTGACGGTGACGATCATGCGCGGCGCGGTGATTATCTGGGTGATCATCGCCATCCCCCGGATTGCCGCCGCGCATGAAACCAGGCCGGGGTTCCTCGAGCTGCGGCAGATCGATGCCTCCACGTACTCGTTCTTCTGGAAGAAGCCATCGGGCGGAGAGGTCGAGATCTTCGTGGCGCCGCTGGTTCCGGCGGGCTGCCGGCTGACGACCTCCGGCGAGCAGGCGCTGAGCCCGGGCGCGCTCGTCGTCCGCGGCTCGCTGCGCTGCGACGGCGGCATCGCCGGTCAGACCATCACGATCGATGGACTCGAGACCACCGTGACGGACGTGATCGTGCGCGTGCACCACGGTGACGGCCGGCTCGAGAGCCACCTGCTCAAGCCGAACCACCCCTCGGCGGCGCTGGGCGCTCGAACCTCGCGGTGGCAGCGCGCGGCGTCGTACCTCCGCCTGGGCGTCGAGCACATCCTGCTCGGTGTGGATCACCTGCTGTTCGTGCTCGGCCTGCTGCTGATCGTCGAGGGCCGGTGGATGCTGGTGAAGACCATCACCTCGTTCACGGTCGCGCACAGCATCACGCTGGCGATCGCGACGCTCGGCTACGCCAGCGCGCCGCTGCCGCCGCTCAACGCCGCGGTGGCGCTGAGCATCCTGTTCCTCGGACCGGAGATCGTGAAGCGATGGCGCGGCCAGACGAGCCTGACCATTCGGCGGCCGTGGATCGTGGCGTTCGCGTTCGGACTGCTGCATGGTTTCGGTTTCGCCAGCGGTTTGACCACCATGGGCCTGCCCCAGGCGGAGATTCCGGCGGCGCTGCTGCTCTTCAACGTCGGCGTGGAAATCGGCCAGATCGGGTTCGTGGGGCTGGTAGTCCTGCTCGAGCGCTCGTTCCGCGCGCTCGAGATCCGGTGGCCGCTTCTCGTCGAAGCGCTGCCGGCCTATGCCGTCGGCTCGCTCGGCGCCTACTGGACGATTCAGCGCACGCTGATCCTGATTGGAGCGCTGCGTTGAGGCTGCGCCAGGCCGCGCTGGTCGTGCTGGCCGTCGTCTGGGCAGGCACTCCCCTGTTCGCCCACGAGAAGGACGGCCGGGCGCTCGGGTTCATCGCGGGGCTGCAGCACCCTGTTTCCGGTCTCGATCACGTGCTCGCGATGGTCGCCGTCGGCCTGTGGGGCGCGCAGCTCGGCGCTCCGGCCATCTGGCTGCTGCCCGTCGCCTTCCCGATGGTGATGGCAGCTGGCGGCGTACTCGGCCTCATCGGCGTCCCGCTCCCGGGCATCGAGATCGGCATTGCGATGTCAGCAATCCTTCTCGGCCTCGTCGTGATGGCCGAAGCGCGGCCGCCGCTCGCGGTCGCGGCGGCGCTGGTATCGATGTTCGCGGTGTTCCATGGACACGCGCACGGAACGGAGCTGCCCCCCGGGCAGGACGGGCTGAGCTACAGCATCGGCTTCGTGATCGCGACGGGTTGCCTGCACGCCGCCGGCATCGCCGTGGGCCTGGTGCACCGCTGGCCGGCCGGGCGCGTCGCACTGCGGGTGTCTGGCGCCACGGTGGCGCTCGCCGGCGTGCTGTTCCTGTGGAGGGCGATGGCATGAGCCCGCCGCTGTTTGCGCACCTCGTCACATCCGGCCTCGGCCCGATCTACGACGGCATCGCGCACGTCTTCGTCACCTTCGAGGATCTGATTCCCATCGTGGCGATTGGGTTTCTTGCCGGGCAGAACGGACCGCGCGCCGCGCGAACAGCGTTGCTTGTCATCACCGTCACCTGGTTCGCCTTTGGCGCGGTTGGATGGTGGGCGGCCGTGCCGGCGAGTCTGCCGTTCCCCGGCATTGGCCTGTTCGTCCTCCTTGGCGTTCTGATCGCGCTCGGGTGGCCCCTGCCCCTCCCGGCGATCGCGGGGTTGGCGGCGATCCTCGGAGCGTTGCACGGCATGGTCAACGGCGC
This sequence comes from Vicinamibacterales bacterium, assembly GCA_035620975.1. GTDB lineage: Bacteria > Acidobacteriota > Vicinamibacteria > Vicinamibacterales > 2-12-FULL-66-21 > DASPFV01. The sequence goes on along the minus strand of DASPFV010000263.1, from coordinate 29,085 downwards.
GGATATCGCGCGCGACGCGCGTGACCCCGTCGCCCTCGTCGGCATCGCGGCCACCGTGTTCGTGCTGATGACGCTTTCCTCCGCCCACGTCGTCGGCCTGACCGCGCCCTGGTCGCGCGTGGCGGTGCGCGTGGCGGGAAGCTGGATTGCCGCCATCGGCATGTTGATGCTCGGATGGGCGCTGCGCGGCTGATGCGGATCCGGCGTGCCGCGGCGACAATCGCCGCGCTGCTGTTCACTCTCGCCGCGCGATCGGAAGCGCAGACCAACCTCCAGCTGTGGGGTACGCTGACGGCGGTCAACCCGGTCAGCAATCGGCTGTCGTACGAGTTCGAATTCGAGCCGAAGGTGCTCCTGGCCAGGGCCGAGGGGGAGCCGGGCTGGGCGAGCGTCGATTTCACACCGACCGTCGAGTACACCCTCTCGTCGTTCGTCGATCTCGTCGGCGAACTGGCCACCGGCTACACGGTCCAGACAGACGACGTGAACTCGTTCGAGCTGTCGCCCCGGGGCGGCGTTCGTCTGCACGTCACACCGCGCGACGTACGGCGGGGGCCGCTCAGCCAGCTCGGCCTCCGCCATCGCATCGTCGTACGCAACCTCGCGCGGTTCGAGCAGCGCACGCTCTTCTACACCGGCAACGTCGAGACGGATGCGGTCGTGCGCTTCCGCAATCGACTGGAGGTGCGCCTGCCGCTGAACCGCGAGCGGATCTCGGACGACGGGGCGCGCTACCTGATGGCGGACTGGGAGTGGTTCATCCCGCTGGACGATCCGGCGGAGCGGTTCGCGAACCGCCAGCGCATTCGCGCCGGCTTCGGTCACCAACCCAGTGCGACGTGGCGGGTCGAGGCTCTCTATATCTGGACGCGGTCGCGTGATACCACCGAGGAGGGGTTCACGACGTCGGACCACATCATCAACCTGCGCGCCCGGCGGGTGTTCTAGCCTGGGATCTGCCGCGGTGGCAGGCGCGCGCATGAGGATTGGCCGCCGCTCATCGACTGTCGGCCGGCAGCTCGACCACGAACTCGGCTCCGCCATGAGGCCTGTTGGCGGCGGTAATTCTGCCCCCGTAGCCCTCGATGATGGTGCGGGCGATCGGCAGGCCGAGACCGGTGTGCTCGCGCGAATTCGACTGGCCTGGACGGTAGGTGAAGAATCGCTCGAACACGCGCTCGAGGTGGGCGGCGGGAATGCCCGGGCCCGAGTCGGCCACGCGCACCCGGCACGTGCCGCCGGTCCGTTCGACGGCAATCTCGATTGGACCATCCGGGGCAAAGCTCCTGGCATTCTCGACGAGATTGTCGAAGGCTTGTGCTAGGCGATCGCGCGAGGCGCGCACGAAGTGCGGCCCACCGGCGATCGTCACGCGCACGTCGGCGCCGGCGGTCCTGAGGCCCCCGGCAATCTCCGCCACCATTTCGGCGGGGTCCACCCGCGCGGCCGCTTCGTGCGCCACGAGCGCGTCGAGGCGCGCCAGCTCCCGCACGGCCGACACCAGACGCTCGAGACGGCCAACGTCCTTCTTCAACAGGTTGAAGAAACGTTCCCGATCCCGCCGGTCGTCGGCGGTGACGAGCATCTCGGCGGCCGTCCTGATCGAGGCGAGCGGGTTCTTGAATTCGTGGGACACATCGGCCGCGAACGACTCCGCCGTCTGGATCTGCGCTTCGAGACGCTGCGCGAGTCCCTCGAGCGCCCGCGCGAGATCGCCGATCTCGTCGCGCCGGTCCACGGCCGTGAATGTCCCCGAGAGTGGCGTGCGCCGGTCGGCGAGCGACGAGGCGGCGTGCTGCAGGCGAACGAGCGGCCGCACGATCGTGGCCGACATCAATGCGCTCAGGAGCGCCGCCACGGCGACCGACGCGAGCACCACCTCGAAGATGCGCAGCCGTACGCCGTACAGCCCCTGCAGGATGCGAAAGGTGGACTGCGATACCACGACGGCGCCAGCCGTCGCGCCGTCCCGCCGCACAGGGACGGCGCTCGACATCGTCATCGACCGCTGGCCTGGCGTGGGCCGCATCGCCGCTCCATAGCGGCCCTGCAGCGCCGTGCGCACTTCAGGCGGCACACTGACGTCACCTACCGGCGTGGAGGCTGGCTCAGGGCTCGGGAACAAGCTCCGCCGCGTGCGGACCAGCCAGGCGCCGACCCGGTAGAGCAGCCGATCGCGCAGCGCGCGCGGCACCTCGGCGTACGAGTCCAACGCGCGCGCCGGGGCGAACCGCCGCGAATCCGCAACCAGCCGCCCTTCGTGATCGTAGACGCGAATCCTGGAGTCCCCCTGCTCGGAGAGACCTGCAAACGCCAGCAGCGCGGCATCGGCGATCGGCTGCCCCGACGCGCTCAGGGCCCCCGCGACCACCCGGGCCTGCTCGACGAGTCCGCGCTCCTGCGTCTCCAGCAGCGTGCTCTCGTAGAGATCGAGATACAGGATCCCGGCCACCGGGAGGAACAGCACCAGCAGGTTGAAGGCGAGCACGCGTAGACCGATGCGCGACCTCCGCAGGCGCACCCCGATTCGCCGCAGCCATGCAGGCCTCATGCGGAGGGCTGGACGTACCGATAGCCGGCACCGTAGACGCCTGCAATGGCATCGAAGGAAGCGTCGGCGGCCTGGAACTTCCGGCGGATCCGCTTCACGTGGCTGTCGATCGTCCGATCGCTGACCGAGACACGATCGGGATACGCCGCGTCCATCAACTGTTCGCGGCTCTTCACGACGCCGGGGCGGCGGACGAGCGACTGGAGCAGAAGAAACTCCGTGACCGTGAGCGGGATCGGACTGCCCTTCCATGCCGCAGACAGCCGCAGCGGGTCAAGGACGAGATCGCCGACCGCTATGGGGTGATCGCCATCGGAAGGCCGCGTGCCCGCGGCGAGCGCCGCACGCCGCAGAAGCACCTTGACGCGCGCCATCAGCTCGCGCATCGAGAACGGCTTGCACAGATAGTCGTCCGCGCCGATCTCGAGGCCGAGCACGCGATCGAACTCCTCCTCCCGGGAGGTCACGAAGATGATCGGCAGCGATTCGGACTGCGCCCGGAATCGCCTGCACAGCTCGAGGCCGTCCATCCGCGGCAGACCGATATCCAGAATCAGCAGATCCGGAAGCGCCCTGGACAGGTTCTCCCACGCCGCTGCCCCATCGTCGTACCCCTCGGTCCGGTAGCCCTCGCGCTTCAGCGCAAAGCAGATCGCCTCGCGGATGGTTTCCTCGTCTTCGACGACGGCGACGAGCGCGCCGGAGTCGGCCATGGTCAAAAACTGTAACGCAGCCGCGCCGGATTCGTGCTGCCTTCGTTTCGCCGCAATCCGCCTCCCTTGATCATCGCCGCGCCATCGGCGCGTCCGAGCAGCCTCCGAAACTGGCTGTGGCCCGCCGGGCCGGCGCGCCGGAGCACGCGGCGGGCATCGGCGGTCCGTGGAGGAGAGCGAATGCTGAGATCCCCGATGGCCCGGCTCGTCGTGATGATCATCCTGATGGTCGGGCTGATGGTCCCCTTGCTGATGATTTACGCCCTCGTCTACGACCGGACCACCATGCGCAGCCAGGCCGCCGAAACGTTTCAGCGGGAGTGGGGCGGTACGCAGACGCTGGCCGGGCCGGTACTGACTATCCCGTACCGGCACGCCTGGCGCGACGCCCAGGGGGTCGCCCACGAGAAAACCGAGCGCTTTTTCCTGCTTCCGGAATCGGTCGCCTTCGAAGGAACGGTGGAACCCGAAGTCCGCGCGCGCGGCATCTTCGAGATCGTCGTCTATACGGCGAGGCTGAAGGTCACCGGACGCTTCCCGAAGCCGGACCTGTCGCAGACGAGGCCGTCGCCGACGATCGTTGACTGGGCCGCAGCCACCGTCGACATCGGCATTTCGGATCCGCGAGGCATCGCGCGCGGAATCGTCATAGCGATCGATGGGCGCGCCGTCCAGGCCCGGCCGGGCGTCACCCCGAACGGGATCTTCCCGGTCGGCGTCCGCGGCTTCCTGCAGGACATCTCGGCCGACGCCGATCCACTCGCTTTCGAATTCGAAATCCATGTGAAAGGCACGCAGGCGCTGCTCTTCCTGCCTGGCGGAGACGAGACGGTCGTCACCCTGGCATCGAGCTGGCCGCATCCAAGCTTCGTCGGCGGGCCCAGGGAGCGGACCTCGACGGGTGCGGGCTTCACCGCGTCGTGGCAGGTGCCGTTCTTCGGCCGCGGGTTCCCGTCGCAGTGGACGACCGCGGATCTGAGCGCGAACGAGGGGCACGTTCGCGCCTCGACCACGACGTTCGGCGTCACGCTCATACGACCGGTCGATGTCTACCTGCAGACCGAGCGCGCCGTGAAGTACGCGGCGCTGTTCATCGTCCTGACGTTCGTCACGGCCTTCTTGTGGGAGGTGGCCGGGCGGGCGCTCGTCCACCCGATCCAGTACACCTTCGTCGGATTCGCGCTTTGTCTGTTCTATCTCCTGCTGCTGTCGCTCGCCGAGCACATCGGGTTCGATCGGGCCTACGCCCTTGCCGCTGGAGGCACCATTGGCCTCGTGTCGTGGTACTGGACGTGGGTGCTCAACGGCGCCTCGCGCGGAACGGTGATGGGAGGCGTGCTCGCCGGGCTGTACGGCTTCCTCTATCTGCTTCTCAGGCTCGAGGACTACGCCCTGCTGGCCGGCTCGATCGGACTCTTCGTCGTGCTCGCGCTCGTGATGTTCATGACCAGGCGCGTGGATTGGTACAACTTGAAGCTGGGGACGCAGGAATGATCCGGCTGAGACTGCAGCCGTGGGGATTGTCAACCGAACCCCAGGTGCACCTGGCGGACGAGAGGCAGAACCGTGAGGCCTCGCGCCGCGCACGGGAGCCTGAAGAGCCGATCCAGAAAACCTCGGGACCGGCGGCCTGCGTTCACCCTTCCGGGGCGCTCCTGCCCGATCGCAGAATGGGTCACCCGGACGCAGCACATCAAGTAAGTCCCCTCCGATACGAGCGGCAAATCGTCCGACGACCCGACTCGAAGACCGGGCGAACACACGGCGAAATAAGCCGCACAGCCCGTAATCTCGTTGGCCCGCGGAGGAGGCTGCCCGAGCGCGAACGGGCGGTATGCTAACGGCTGCCAGCCCGGTGAGGCATCCGGGCCCGAACGCCCCGAAGGAGACCTCATGCGCCGCTTCGTCCTCCTGTCCACGCTCGTGACCGTCGGCCTTCTCAGCGCAGCCCTCTCGGCGTACCGCCAGGAGAAGCCGAAGGTCATCGAGACTGACAAGCTCGCCGAGAACCTCTACGTGCTGCGCGGCGGGGGCGGGAACACTGCCGTGTTCGTCACCGCCGACGGCGTGACGCTCGTGGATACGAAGCTCCCCGGCTGGGGACAGCCGCTGCTCGAGGCGGTCAAGCGCATCACCGACAGGCCGGTGACCAGGGTCATCAACACGCACACGCACTTCGACCACACCAACGGGCAGGTCGAGTTCCCGGATGGGATCGAGATCGTGGCCCACGAGAACACGAAGACGTACATGGAGCAGGCCAATCCGGTGTACGGGCTGCAGAAAGGGCCGCAGCCGAACCCGTTCAAGGACGCGGGCGGCCGCGGATACCCCACGCGCCCCTTCAAGGACACCGTCTCGATCGGGAGCGGCGCCGGGCAGGTGGACGTGTACCACTTCGGCCCGGCGCACACGGGCGGCGACGCCTTCATCGTGTTCCCCGCGCTTCGCGTGATGCACGCGGGCGACGTGTTCCCGACGAAGGACCTGCCGATCATGGATCTGAACAACGGCGGCAGCGGCCTGTCGTACGCGGCCACGCTCGAGAAGGCCGCGGCCCTGGCCAACGTCGACACGATCGTGAACGGCCACGCCGCGAAGCCGTCGACGAAGGCGGATCTCGAGGAGTACGCCGCGTTCATCCGTGACTTCGTCTCGGCCGTGCAGGAAGGCAAGCAGGCGGGCCGGACGCTCGATGATGTCGTGAAGGCGTGGCAGACGCCGGCCAGGTATGCGGGTTACGCGGACCCGAATCCAGCCCGGGTACGCGCGAACGCCGAAGTGGTCTGGAAGGAAGTCGATAACACCAAGGGCCAATAACCTTGCGCCGGTGAGGCCGTCGAGAGGCACGGCCCCACGTGTCGGTCACGCAAGTGCTTACTTCCGGACGGCTTCACGGTATCGAGCACGACGGGGTGCAATGTCAGCTCTAGTTGCCCACCCCGCCTGCGCGGGACCGGTGAAGCCATGAAAGGCGCGCCAAGGATTTTGGAGGGTCGACAGCATGCTTCGCGGTCTCCATGCCATGTTCTATTCGTCACAGCCGGAGGAGCTTCGCGCGTTCCTGCGCGACAAGCTCGGATTGCGCGGCAGCGACGTCGGCGACGGCTGGCTCATCTTCGATCCGCCGGAAGCGGACCTCGGGGTGCATCCCACCGACACCGACGACGTAGCCTCGGGCACGGCTGACATCTCCTTCTACTGTGATGATATCCATGCGACGGTTCGCGAGCTGCGCGGTCGCGGCGTCGAGTTCGTGGACGATGTGGCGGACCACGGCTACGGGCTCGTCACGCACTTCAAAGTGCCCGGTGGATTCAACGTTCAACTGTACGAACCCAAGTATCGCAAGTGAGGCGGTGGTGAGCACGCTGGGCGAACCCCACGCAATGTTCGCCGGGAGCTTGCTGGTCTCACACGAGGTGTAGAGGACGCCGCGGCAGGACCGGGACCCGCCCCGGCGCCATCATCACTGCCCCGTTGCGGCGGTCGTGATATTTCTGGCGGCAGGCGGACCCCAGCGAATGCCGCGTCGGCGCACGAGCACCAGCGCGACCCCGAGCGTCAGACCTCCCCCAATCGCAGGCAGGAAGATCAGCGCCGCCTCGGGGCGGACGAGCGCCACCAGCGCGCCAAGGGCGACCAGGCCCAGGCCGCCAATGCCGGGAAGCGGACTCGCAGTGAGGTTGATCCGCCACGGCTGGACCAGCGGCCGCTCGCGCCGGACAGGCTGGAAGGACCGCTGCTCCGCGAGGCCCAGCGGACGTTCCTCGTCTTGCGGCTCGAACGACCGGATCACGATCGCGCCGAGGAGCTGACGCCACAACCAGACCCGACTCCGCCGGCGGGCATACCCCTCGAGCAGGTCGCCCGCCAGCGCCTCGTTGTCATCCAGGAAGCGGCGCAGCACGGCGACGGCCAGGCGTGACGGATTGGAGCCAGTCATGTGCGCCTCTCTTTCAGCTGAGGCAGATCCGCCCAGAGCGCGACGAGCGCGTTCTGAGTCTGCTTGACGGCGCGAAGGCCTCGCGGCGTGACCTGGAAGAAGCGTTTGGCCCGCCCGCCCCGTTCCGGGGTCGGGTCCCCCACGGACGACGACACCAGGCCGTTGCGCTCGAGCCGGTCCAGCGCGGTATACACGGCGCCCATCAGCGCGCTCCGCCGGCCGGTCCGCTCTATCTCATCCGCGATCCGCACCCCATAGGCGTCCTCCCCCACCCTGAGGATCGCCAGCAGGATCATCAGCTCGAAGTCCGTGAGGCGCTGCCGTTGCATATAGTCATAATTTATGAAAAAATCCGGGGCTCGTCAAGCCCGAGTGGCCGGGAGGGTCACGTGCTGCACGGTACTTTCCGGGATCTGCAGCGTGCGCTTCGCTCCTTGCGTTCCACGCCGGGGCTGACGATCGCCGCGATCGTGACGCTCACGCTCGGGATCGGCGCCACGAGCGCAGTTTTCTCCGTAGCAAACGGGCTGATTCTGCGGCCCTTGCCCGTCCGGAATCCCGCGGCTCTCCAGACCGTGACATCGGAGACGGCGCTCCGTCTCGGATTCCAGGCCGGGGCGGGATGGAGCTACGCGATGTGGGAGCAGCTCCGTCGGCGGGCTGACGCGTTCGATGGCGCGTTCGCCTGGATCCTCCAGCGCATGGACCTCTCGGAGGGCGGCGAGATGCAGCCGGTGGACGCCGTGATCGCCAGCGGCGACGTCTTCGCCACGCTCGGCGTGCCGGCCCTCGTCGGGCGGACGTTCACGGCCGCCGACGACGTGGCGGGAGGCGGCTTCGAGGGGCCAGTCGCAGTGATCAGCCACAGCCTCTGGCAGCGTCGCTTCGCCGGCAGCGTCGGGGTTCTCGGCTCGCGCCTGCTCGTCGAAAGGGTTCCCGTCACGGTAGTCGGTGTTGCCCCCGAGTGGTTCAGGGGCCTCGACGTCGGCCAGCCCTTCGACATCGCGATGCCGTTCGGCACCGAGGCGCTCGTCCGCGGCCGGCGTTCGTTGACCAGGAACGAGCGGGCCCTGTTGCTGACCATCATGCTCCGGCTGAAGCCGGGCCAGACGGCGTCCGACGCGACTGCCGCGCTCCGGGCGATGCAGGGGCAGATCGTCCGTCCGGGAGCGCCGGAATTCCTGCAGGAGCCATTCAGAGTCGTCGACGCCTCACGCGGGATCTCGGATCGGTCCGGGCTTCGTCAGCGCTACCGGTTTCCCCTGCTCATCCTGGCGATCGTCTCAGCGATCGTCCTCGTCACCGTGTGCCTCAACCTGGCCAACCTGCTGCTGTCGAGAGCCGCTGCGCGGACGCTGGAGATCGGCGTCCGCATGGCGCTCGGCGCGCCGCGATGGCGCCTCGCGCGTCAGTATCTGGTGGAAGCGCTGGCGCTCGGTATCGCCGGCGCCGCAGGCGGCCTGCTGTTCGGACGCTGGGCGAGCCGCCTCCTCGTGACGCAGCTGCCGTTTTCCGATCGATCCCCGTCAATCGATCTGTCCATCGATTGGCGGGTGCTCGCGTTCAGCCTGGGCCTTTCCCTAACCGCCGTGCTCATATTCGGCACCGTGCCAGCGTACTTCGCGGCCCGGGTGGCCCCCATGCAGGCGCTGCAAGGCGGACGACGGCAGCCACGCACCAGTCAGACGGGCCGGGTGTCCGGCGGACTCGTCGTGGCGCAGGTTGCGCTCTCGATTGTGCTCCTCGCGGGCGCTGGCCTGTTCGTGAGAACAGCGACCAGGCTGGCTCACGCCCCGCTCGGCTTCGACCCCACCAACATGCTCGTCGTCTCGGTGAACAGAGGTGCGTCGGATCTCCGTCCCGGAGACCCGGCGCAGCGGGATCAGCGGATTCTGGAGGCGGTGCTGGCCGTGCCGGGCGTCGTGCAGGCCGCCGGATCCGTCTGGAACCCGATCGGCACTGGTGGAGGAGGACTGGTCACCGACGCCCGTGGGAGGCGGTCGGACGTTCGGCGTCAGGTCGCATACAACTTCGTGACGCCTGGCTGGTTCGACACCTACGGCATCGCGATTCGGGACGGAAGGGATTTCGACCGGAGCGAAGGCCCGAGTGCGCCGAGAGTCGCGGTGATCAACGAAGCGCTCCGCCGCAGTGTGCTGGGGGAGAGCCAGCCCCTGGGCACTTCGGTCGGCGCGGGCCCCTGCGGCGACGCCGGGTGCACGATCGTCGGCATCGTGGCCGACACCGTCTACGGTCGCTCACCGCGCGATGCGGCGCCACCTGCCGTCTACATGCCGCTCGCGCAGTCGGGGGGGCTCGCGCGGCCCGATGCCCCGCTCCGGATCAGCGTGCGCGCCGCGGGCGACCTCTCCGGGTTGGTGCCTCACCTCGCCTCCGCCCTTCGTGCCGTCGATCACGGGCTCACGTTCGGTTTCACGCGTCTCGAGGACGACCTGGATGCCGCCCTGGCGCAGGAGCGCCTGCTCGCGCTGCTGGCGGGGTTCTTTGGAGCAGTCGCCCTGTTGCTGTCCGGCGTTGGCTTGTACGGGGTGAGCTCGTATGCGGCGGTGAGCCGGCGTACGGAGATCGGTGTTCGTCTGGCGCTCGGCGCGCAGCCCGGCGCCGTCGTGCGGAGTCTGCTGGGGCGAATCGCGTTCCTGGTCTCGGCGGGTACGGTTCTCGGGCTTTCGGCGTCCCTCTGGCTGGAGCGCTTCGTCAGGCCCTTGCTGTACGGACTCCAGCCGGGGGATCCCCTGACGCTAATCGCCGCGATCTCGACCCTGGCGATCGTGGCGGCGGCGGCGGTCTGGATTCCGGCGTCACGCGCGGCGCGGCTGGATCCGGCGCGGGTGCTCAGGCCGGGGCCACTCTGACCTGCCCCGCTCGAGGCGAGATGCTGGTGCCGCAATGTGGATAAGCGGACGAAGGCGGCGTCCCGGCGGCGACATGCCGGCGACGGAGCGCGGTGGCGGAGCCCCTGGATTTCACGTACACTGTTCCGCCCCATCCTTTCCGTCGATCGCATGGAAACACTTGATGGACTTCCCCTGATTGCACCACGGAAGGCGCCGCCGCTCGATCCCGGCTTCCGGCCCGCGGTGCTCGCCTGCCGCGCCTTCCGCGACATGGTTCGGACGACGAGTGATGCCGTGCGCGCGCGCATCGCGCTCGAGCAGGCAGACGGTTCGGTGTTCCGGTTCGATCTCGATCTGCTTCCGCCGTCGCACTCCCAGGCCGCCGCCAACTCGCCCTACGTGGAGCGGTTCGTCAAGTTCATCCTCTGGTCGCGGGGAGGATGGCGGATCTACGTGGACGGCCCCGAGCAGATCGCGACGGATCTCCGCGACCGCTATCGGGACACGGTGCCTGGCCGCTTCGATGCGCACCTCGTCGGCGCGCGCATGTTCGACCACCCGCTCGAGGTCCTGCACACGCGGGACCTTCCGGACGAGCGCTCCACGACGCGGTCTCTGGGACGGCACCTGGACGGCTGCCGGATCGGGTTCGACCTGGGAGGGAGCGACCGGAAGGCCGCCGCAGTCGTGGACGGCGACGTGGTGTTCAGCGACGAAACGGTGTGGGATCCCTATCACCAGCCGGATCCCCGGTATCACTACGATGGCCTGATGGACTCGCTCCGGAAGGCCGCGGCCCACCTCCCGCGGGTCGATGCGATCGGCGGAAGCGCGGCCGGCGTCTACGTCAACAACCGGGTCAAGGTCGGCTCGCTGTTCCGCGGCGTGCCCGAGGATCTGTTCGAGACGCGAGTGAGAGACATGTTCCTCGACGCGAGGGCCGCCTGGAACGGCGTGCCGTTCGAGGTGGTGAACGACGGCGAGGTGACGGCGCTGGCCGGCTCGATGGCGCTCGGCGAGAACGCCATCCTCGGCATCGCGCTCGGCACGAGCACCGCGGCCGGCTACGTGACGCCGAACGGAAACATCACGTCCTGGCTCAACGAGCTGGCCTTCGTGCCCGTCGATTTCAACCCGGCCGCGCCGGTTGACGAGTGGTCGGGCGACTACGGCGTCGGGTCGCAATTCTTCTCTCAGCAGTGCGTGGGCCGCCTCATGCCGGCTGCCGGCATCGCTGCGCCCGCGGACATGCCGCTGCCGAAAAAGCTCGAGCTGGTGCAGCGGCTGATGGCCGGGGGTGACCCGCGCGCGGCGCAGGTCTACGAGTCGGTCGGCGCATATCTCGGATATGGCGTGGCGCATTTCGCCGACTTCTACGACCTGCGCCACGTGCTGGTGCTCGGCCGTGTGACCTCGGGCCGCGGCGGCGACGTGATCGTCCGCAGCGCCCGCGAGGTGCTGGATCTGGAGTTTCCCGAGCTGGCCCGGCGCATTGCCTTTCACGTACCCGGTGAAAAGGAGAAGCGGCACGGACAGGCGATCGCCGCGGCGAGCCTGCCGGAGATCACAGGCACGCCCGCATGACGCCCTACCATCGCCTCGTGTCCGATTTCGCGCGGCTGGTGCGCGACGGCAAACAGCTCCCTCTCGGCGGCTTCCCTCCACTGCCCCGCCCGGCACTCGCCGCCGACGCACCCCTCGCCCTCATCTTCTCGCCTCACCCGGACGACGAGTGCATCATCGGCGGGCTCGCGCTCCGCCTGATGCGCGAAGCCGGCGTACGCGTCGACAATGTCGCGGTCACGCAGGGAAGCCGCAGGGATCGTCAGGCCGGGCGCTGGGAGGAGTTGACGGCCGCCTGCAATCACCTCGGGTTCGGGCTCATTCGTACGGCTCCGGGCGGCCTCGAGGGCATCAACGTGCGAACCCGGAGCGGGGATCGGGAGCGGTGGAGCGCGGCGGTGGAGGTCATCGCCGGGATCCTGCGCGAACGGAGCCCCCGCGTGATCTTCTTCCCGCACGACGCCGACAGCAACAGCACCCATGCAGGCACGCACCACCTGGTCATGGATGCGCTCGCCCTGCAGGCGACGGGTTTCATCTGCCTGGCAATCGAAACCGAGTTCTGGGGCGCGATGGGAACTCCGAACCTGATGGTCGAATCGAGCGCTGACGATCTCGGCGACATGGTCACGGCGCTGTCGTTCCACGCCGGCGAGGTCAGGCGCAATCCGTACCACCTGCTGGTCGCGCCGTGGATGCTCGACAACGTGCGGCGCGGAGCGGAGCTGGTCGGCGGCCAGGGAGGAGCGGCGCCGGACTTCACCTTCGCGACGCTCTATCGGGTACGGCGCTGGACCGGCGGCCGGCTCGAGTATGTCTTCGACGGAGGCTGGTCCCTGGCTGCGTCCGAGAGCTCTGGTCAGTTGTTGAGCCTCATCTGAGACCGAACGCGCGCGGCATGCATCTCCCTGTATCGTCGTCATCGCGCGTCACTGACGTTCAGCGGTGCGCGGCAGGCCCAGGCCGCCGAGCGGTACGGTCTCCACACGGGAGCTGAACCCGGCGATGAGCGGCCGGCCCCTGGCGATGGCGGCCTGGACGCCCGGCAGTTTCAGCGACGCCAGATGGCTGGCCTGGCTGTCCCAGACATCCGTAATCCACAGCGAGTCCGTGTCGGCCGGGTCCTCTGCAATCACATAGCTCAGGCAGCCCGGCATCTCCTGCGTCCCGTCCAGCAGGACGGCGGCGAGCGCATCGCGCTGCCCGCTGGTGGCTGTGACCTTTCCAATAAGTCCGTACATCCTTGGTTCCTGTGCCGCCTGTCGAGCCGCGGCGTCGGACACGTGCAGCACGACAGCGCCCGCACGGCGAGGAATGTGCGGCGCCTCAGCTTCATGCCGTCCCGAACTCGATGGGGTATCTCACGAGACCACTCCGCCCGGCCAGCGCACCGGGAACCAGCTCCTTCACCATGAACACGTCGTCCGGCACATCGTACTCGCACCGCAGTCCATGCAGACTGGCACGAACGAAGCCGAACCGGGGGTAGTACCCGGCGTGTCCCACCACGACGACGGCGATTGAGCCGCTGTCGGCACACTCCTCCAGGCCGGAGGTGACGAGCCGTGAGCCGATGCCGGATCGCTGCCACGCCGGCAGCACGGCCATCGGTCCAAGGCCCATCAGAGGCATTGAACTGCCTTCGAGCCTGACGGGTGTGAACAGCGCGTGACCGACGATTGTCCCGTCGCTCGCGACGGCGACCAGCGAGAGCGATTGCCGGCCGCTCAGTCGCAGGGCGTCCACGAGCCGCGCCTCATCGGGTTGCCCGAAGGCCTCCTCGTTGAGGTGGCGGATGCCGCCCTCGTCGCCGGGTTTCTCGCGGCGGACTGTGAAGGCCTTGGCCTGCACCATCACTCGTGCAGCCGGATTCCGGCGCCACTGCCTGGTGCGGACTCCTGTGCCCCGCCCGGCACGGGAGGCCGCTCGTAACCCAGATCGACAGCGAGGTTGTTGCAGCCGTACGCCTGGACGGCGAGCTCGTCGCACCGCTCGTTCTCGGCGTGGCCGGCGTGCCCCTCGACCCAGCGCACGTGCACGTCGTGGTATTCGCACAGCTCGAGCAAGCGGCGCCACAGCTCCCAGTTGGGCACCGTCCTGCCGGATCGCCTCCAGCCCTTCGCGCGCCAGCCTCGCGCCCATCCCCGGGAGATGCCCTTGACGACGTACTCGGAGTCGCTGAACAACGTGACGTGACAGCGCTCCCTGAGCGACTGCAGCCCGGTGATCGCCGCCGTCAGCTCCATCCGGTTGTTGGTCGTCCGGCGGTAGCCGCCGCAGAGCTCGCGGCGGTAGTCGCCGTACTGGAGGATGACGCCGTAGCCGCCCGGCCCGGGGTTTCCGGAGCACGCGCCGTCGGTGAACACGAGGACCCGCTTCAGGGGAGGCGGCATGCCCAGCCAGCTTACCGCAGGTGTCAGGCGGAGTTCCGTAGCTGGACCCATGCCCGCCCACACAGCGTGTCCGGCAGAAGCGGGCAGGCCAACGAGGGCACAGCCAGTCAGCTGCCGCAAGGCGGCCGGCCACGCTGGCCTGCCTTCAGCGCCGGCCCACGCGCAGCGTGGCCAGGATATAGGCGTCGGTGGGACTTGCGCTCCGAGCGCAACCAGCGTAAAAACCGCAGATCGCACCATTACGATGGGATCTCACGCAGAACGTTCTGGAGCTTCGATGAACCAGCCGCCCGTGGATGTCATTCTCAAACGCTTCGAGGCGCCCGATGAGCTGCGCCGGATGGTGAAGGGCAAGTTCGAACTGGTCCACCTCGGCGGGCTGACGATCGGCCGCGCCACCTATGAGCCAGGGTGGCGGTGGTCCGAGCACGTGGGGCCGCAGGTCGGCCAGACCCGCTGCGTCGTGGAACACGTGGGGATGGTGCTGTCCGGTACAGCCACCGCGGCTTTCGAAAACGGACGGGTGGTGGAGCTGCGAGCCGGCGAACTGTTCTACATTCCACCGATCCCGCACGACAGCTGGGTAGTGGGACAGGCGCCGTACGTCTCGCTGCACTTCCTGGGAGCCGCGGCGTACGCGAAGTAGCGCCGGTCAGGCACTGAAGACAACACCGGATCGTACCTTCCTACCATCCTGAGTATCGTGCTGACCGGCAGTTCGTGCCTGGGCGACTCGAATGGTTCCAAAGGTCCCGACCGCGTTCCAGCCTCTCGCCACCCGCGCCGAGAGATCCCGGCAGCCGGCGAGCCGATGGCCACGTGAACGAGCGGCAGGCCGAGCAGCCGAAGGCGCGATCGGTATCAGGGCAGGAGCTGGCTCACGGAAACGCGCACCGCGTGCTCGCCGGCGCGAAGCTCCACGTCGCCGGCGCGAAGCGACGCCACCTCCTGATACTCGTCGCCAGCGGGCTGCCGATGATCGAGCACCAGATCATGCACCAGGTCGACGACGACATACTGCGCGATTGCCGCGCGCGCGTACATGTGCAGCTTGACGCCAAGATCCCGCGGCAGCGAATTATCGGCGACCTCGATGACGCAGGTGACGCTGGTGGCTCCTGGAGGTCCGTTCCGATAGTCATCATCGGCGCCACGAATCACGGAGCCGTCGGGCTCCGGTTCGTTCGTCGGGGGGTGTTGAATCGGTTGCTGCACCTGGAGCGTGTGGCCGAGTGGCTCGAACCGCGCCGCGAGCTTCACGAGGCGCTGCACCGCGAGCCGGTGTCGATCGCCAATCGTCAGGAGGTCCTCCCCGGCCGTCGCGCGATCCTTCCGGACGATGAAGCCCTCCAACAGCTCGAATGCCGGGCTCTCCTCCAGCCACCCCTCGGCAATCGCGCGGTGATAGAGATCGACAGTCCACGGGTGCACAATGGCCCGACCCTCGGCGGCGTCCTGGAGTATGCTCCTCGAGCCCATGATGATGCTCCCTGGATTGTAGCCGCGCCAGATCAGGTGGCCACGGTCACCGGCTGAGGGGCGACGTGTCACCTGATAACAGCCGGTGCCGCCAGGCACCGCCTTGGTTCAGGTCGGCGCCGGCGGGCGGCCGCATTCTCACGGGCCTTACTCGGAGCGTATCGCCACCATCGGCTGTACGGCGGTGGCCCGGCGGGCGGCCGGAAGGCCGGCCAGGAGTGCGGCGGTGACGGCGACCGTGGAGGCGATCGCGTAGATCAGCGGCTCCATGACGCCGAGCGGATCCGGGCCCAGGGTGAGTGGCGTGCCCATCACGTCTTCCATCGTGCGGATCAGAACCGCCGCGAGGACGAGGCCGCCGGCGACGCCGGGGATCACGAGCCTCACGATGTCCGACAGCATCAGGCGGAAGACGCGGAGACGGGTCGACCCCAGCGCCATCCGGATGGCGAGTTCGCGTGTTCGCGTGGCCACCATGAACCCCACGACGCCGACGATGCCCAGCGCCGCGAGGAGCAGGACGATCCCTCCGGCGACCGCCGCGGCGGTCGACTCGGCAATCAGGTCGGCGATGCTCTTCTGGACGAGGTCCTGTCCGGTGACGATGCCGGAGAACGACACACCGGGGAGGGCGTCGACGCCCAACTCGCGCAGCGCGCTCTCCAGGCCGGCCTTCAACTTCGGTTCATCCCCCGGCGCGCCACGCGCGATGAGATGCACCGGCGACCCGAACAGGTCTGGCAGCGGCAGCAGGATCTGAGGCCGTTCGGTCGTCAACTGGGATGTGGCGAAGTCCGCACTGACGCCCACGATCGTGAACTCCTGCTCGCGGCTCTCGTCGAGCGTGACCGTCACCCGTTCGCCAATCGGCTCCGTGGCCGGAAAGAGCCGCCTGGCGAGCGGTTCGGAGATCACCGCGACGGGCGCCGCCCTGATGCGGTCGTCGGCCGTGATCGTCCGGCCTCGCAGCAGCGGCGCTCCGATGGTCTCGAGAAAGTGTTCGCCCACGCGGGTGACGTGGGCCGTGACGAACTGCGCTTCGCCCGCGCGGGCCACTCGAAAGAGCCGGTAGTCGAAGTCGACTGGCATGCCCTCGGCCAGGGCCACGGAGCGCACGCCGCTTGCCCGCTGAAGATCGTCGCGAACCTTCCGCATGGCAAAGGCGGCGTCGCGCTCCGGGCCGACTGGCGGCGGCAGGCGCACTCCCGCCAGTCCATCGGTGAGAAAACCGAAATCGGCTGTCCGCGTCCGGTCGAGCATCACGCCGCTGATCACGAGAAACGGAATCGCGATGCCCACTTGCGCCATCGCCGCCACCCGATGCACGCGGATGGTCTCGCGTCCCCCGGCGCCGACATCGTCCTTCAACGCGGGAGTCAGGTTGGGACGGCTGAAACGGACGGCCGGCAGCAATCCGAAGAGGACGCTCACGAGCAGGCACAGGCCGGATGCGATCGCGACATTGACCGCGTCGAGATCGATCTCCTGCGGAACCGGCGCGCCGATCCACCACGCCACGGCGGCGGGAATGCCGAACAGCACGAACCCGCTGAGCGCGGCGCCAGCAAGGGCCAGCCACACGGCTTCGAAGAACAGATGCTGGATGAGACGCCGCCGGCTCGCGCCGAGCGCGGCGCGGATCGACAGCTCGCGCTGCCGGGTCGCGCCGCGAACCAGCATCATGCCCGAGATGTTCAGGCACACGATCAGGAGCACCGCTCCCGCCAGGCCGAGGATCCCGCTGAACACGCGCAGCGCCTCCGGACGGCCGACCGCCCCCTGCGAGTAGTAGGGCTCGACAGTCGCGGCCTTGAACTGGTTCGTGGCGGGGTACCGCTGCGCCAGTCCAGCGACGGTCGCCGAGACCAGGCCCTTCGCCCGCGTGAGGTCGACGCCGGGGTCGAGCCGGCCGTGGATTCGCACCCAGTCCACGGTCCGGTCGTCCCGGAGAGACGGATTCGACCTCAGACGTGGATGTTGCTCGAGGGGGACGAACAGCAGGGAGCCCGGGGCTTCGAAGACGTGAAAGTGGCCGCGGAAGTCCTCCGGCGCAATCCCGACCACCGTATGGGGGATGCCATCGATCGTCAGCGGTTTTCCGACGATCTCGGGATCGGATGACATCCGGCTCCGCCAGAAGTCATGGCTCAGGACTACGCGCGGCTCGGCCGATGGCACGTCATCGATCAGCGGATCGAATCCGGACCCCTGTGCGAGCGAGACGCCGAAGGTACTGAAGTAATTGGCCGACACGAACAATGTCGTGACACGCGGAGGCGCCGTGTCGTCGGCGGTTCGCGCGCCGACCTCGCTGAACTGCCTGGTCCATCCCGTGATGGCCATGCCGACCTCGCCGTCGCGCAACGCCCGATAGTCCGGATAGGACCACTGTTCGAGCGCCCACACGCCGGCCCTGGCGCGGAGCGGACCGAGCGGGAGCACCAGGAGCTCGGCCAGACCTTCGGTGTCGATGCCGCGCGCCGGCGCCTCGATCGCGCGACTGAAGGCCGCGAGCGCGACCACCGCGCCCATCCCGATGCCGAGCGAGATGACGCACACCAGCGCAAACGCCCGCTCCTTGGCGAGCGACCGTGCCGCATGCGCGAGGTCGCGCCTGATGGAACCGAGCGCATCGAGGGAACGCTGCCAGGGGGTGGTGTGCCGCATGACGATGGCCAGTAACTTTACTCTGCAAAGTCAGCGGTGTAAAGCCTCGCCTGGATTGGCTGCGGGGGCGTGCAACCAGCGGTACTTGCAGCTGTGGAGCGGGGCGGCCTGACGCTGGTCGTGCTGCCAATTGGTGGCGTTGTCGCCTGTGACCGCGTTGCTTATTTGCCGCGCGAAAGAGCGCGCAACTCGTCAAGGAACGCACCAAGCGGCATTCCGACGTAGCGGGAAAACTCCGGCGGTGCTCGTCGGATGTGGCCGTTCTGAATGAGAAATGCGATAGCAGGATCGGAACTTCCCGTGGGAACCGCCAGCCCAGGCTCGTCGTTCGTGATCATGAACTCGCTCGACCGCCAGGTCTTGAGGAACAGCACCAACTCTTGGTCGATATCGTACGGCCCCGGTGCTGCACTGCGCTGATTCTGGAGCACAGATACAGGCGCCCTGAGCGGAACTGCAGGCTTCTTCAGGGCATCAATCACCGTTGCTACGTGGCGGTAATACCCCACTGGCGTTGTGGGCTGTGACTCGGAAGCCGAGAGCCGGACATGGAGCACCGCGTCCGCGTGGCCCCACTGTTCTGCCAGGGTTGTGCCTCCGAGGCGAACGCACTCGCAGATGGCGCTGACGCGCATCGCAAAGTCAAGACGCGCGACACTCCCGGTCACAATGTTCAAACCATCGCGGGTCACATTGTCGAAGCCAGGCAAACGTGCGGTCACCCGATAGGAACCGCTCGGCAGGTCCTTCAATTCGTAACAGCCACCGGCATCGGCCGTCGCGGTCAATTGCACTCGACCACTCTTCGCAACAACGGCTACGCCCGGGAGGCGCTGGGCCATCGCGTCTGATGCGCATCCGACAAGGGAACCCCCAGAGGATGGCGAATGCGGAGACTCCTGGAGCGCAAGCGCGAGGATGATCGCTGCTAGCGTGAACACAGGCTGATTTTAGCAACAGTGCGCCGCACTTCTAGAGACGAGAACCGAGCGGACGGTTACAGATTCGTATATTGAAGGCGTGACGCCACAATGATGCGGTTCCACCTTCGAATGGAGGGAAGGAACTCACGTCGCAACGACGATGATCCATGCGGGCCTTCCAGACCGCGACTTCTGGCAAATTACAATCTCGACATCCTCATCGATAGCCTCCAACAGCTTCAGCAGTCGTTCGAAAGAGAAGCCAGCCAGCTTGTAGCGACGAAGCGCGGAGACCTTGCGCTGAGTGATGCCCAGCACCTTGGCTGCGTCTGTCTGCGAGAGCTTCCGCTCTCCCAGCACCTGATTCAGCGCATAAGCCAGGCGCAGCTTGGCTTGACGCTCGGCGGCCTTGGGAAAGCCCAAATCCGCGAACACGTTTCCGGTGCCACGAGTGACCGCCCCCATCCGTTCAGGGTCTCGGGTTGCCATAGTCGTCCGAGCTGCTAAGCTGCGCCGATTGCTCGCTTCGATCTGCAGCGTTTCGCGAGACAGCGTAGGAGTCCACTGCAGGTCAAGCCCTTTGCGGAGCCTGGCGAGAGCTCGCCGCCGTGCGACTGCGAATGACCTATGCCGAGCGGTTATGGACTTCGCTTTTCGAACCACCCCGAACCTCCGGCTAACGCGATCGCCAGTATCCTGGCCGCCGCCGCGCATGCGCAACGGCGATGACCTGAACGTTGTCGCCGCGTACGCGATACACGACGAAGAACGGGAAGCGGCGGAGTAGGACGCGCCTCGTGTTAGCCAAGTAAGGAGCACCGGTATCCGGTCGCTCGGAAATCAGATCGACGGCGCGATCGAGCTCCCGCTGAAAACGAGCGGAGGCGATCTCGTTTCGTTCGCGGTACCATCGCTCGGCAGCCTCCGCTTCGTCGGCAGCAAGCGGATGGAATTCGACCGCGAACTGGGCCATCAGCGCGCGGCGAGTCGGCGGCGGACCTCTGCCCAGGGGATGGTCCTGACGCCTCCGCTATCGAGCTCCGCCATGCGTCGATTGACCTCGGTCGCCCAAGCGGCCTCGGCGTCCTCGTCGACCTCGGTGTCGAGGCTGTCGAGCAATGAGCCGGCGAGTGCTGCGCGAGCCTCGGTCGGGAGCGCCAGGGCCTCCTTCAGGATCTCCGCTGCGTCACGCTTCATGACTCCATTTTAGCTGGACACCGCGTGCGCCGGTATACTGCGCCAGATTGTTCCGGGTGCTGCACCGATGCCCACATCAATTCCGTTTCCGCCTCCTGGATTCGACGACCTGTCGACCGACGAGAAGATCGACTATCTCGCGTTGCTGTGGGGTCGAATCACGACGCCTACTGCGACGATCGATGTCCCGGAGTGGCACCGAGAAGTGATCGCGGAGCGCCTGCGCGATCTCGACTCCGACCTGGACAGTGGCGACACATGGGATCTCGTCCAGACGCGTCTTCGGGAACGACTCGAGACGAAGCGTTAGCCCGATCGAACATGGCGCGGCGCCCACCGACGCGGTCCACGGGACGGCATCAAATTCCGCGTGATGTCGACTCGTGGCGATGAACCGGAATGGCGAAAGCGAAAGAAAGTCGGGGGGACCACAGACCCGGGAGCAGTGGTCCCCCTGCGGCCATCGAGCATTTCGTCTGTCCAACTCGCCGAACGTTCGACTTGGCATGTCGCACTTGGCGATGTTCCTGACAATCAGCGACTTCGCTCGCGTGGAAAGGGCGGCGCTGTTCGCCGCCCGTGTCGCAGTCGGCGCGCCCGTCAGCAGCAGTGACGGAGGCGTCTGGGGCGTGAGCGACCCCTTCTGCCACCCCCCGATCACGGTCCCGCGCTCAGTTTTCGGGGGTCGCTCACACCCCAGATGCATGTCCCTGTCGTCCGGCAAGGCCGCGCTCTGTCCGTGTCATCGTCCAGTGCGCCGCCAGTGTCGGACGTACCGTCGACGCCATTTGCTCCGACTGCCAGCGCCTCTGTCAGGTTCTTCCGGAAGACTGCGTTCATATAGGTGAACGCGCACTCGCACCGAATCTCCGCCTGAGACGGCACTGCGCCGTCACCTCTCCCTGTTTTCCCAACCTTACGCGTCTCGTTTGTCGCGTTCGTTCTCCCGCTGCGTATCCCGGTGGCCACACAGCGCGGCCATCACGTTGCGAGATTGTCCGGCGGTCCTCGGCCCGCTCAAGCCACTTCGCTTCGCTCCGTCCCTGACGGGCTGCGGGCTTGACTAGGCCTCCGGGCCGCCGAGGGTCTGGCATTTACGTGATGGCCCCAAGTTCGACCGCGCGAACGCGCTCAGTGTGGATCCAGAGATCGACAACAGGAGGGAGTCGCGGGGTTATGATGCGATCTCGAGAGGAGCGCAATCGACGACGTCGAGGTGGAACGCGACGATGCGTGCCACGCGATCATCGTGACGAACCGCTGCGAGTGTTCGTTCGCACACTCGCCCGGCAAGCTGCACGCGAAGTGTTCGCGCGCGAGGTGGCGATGCAGCGACGGAATCAACCGGAGGTGACGGTGCAATGAAGGTTGCGATCTGCGCGCGGTATTCCTCCGGCAATCAGCGTGACGCGTCGATTGAGGACCAGCTCCGCATCTGCCGCGAGTTCGCGGCTCGCCAGGGCTGGACAGTTGTTCAGGAGTTCACCGACCACGCGATCTCCGGCGCAACGCTTCTACGCTCTGGATTCCAGGCTCTGATGCGCGACGCCTTGAACCGCCGAGTCGACGTCGTCCTCGCCGAATCACTCGACCGCTTCAGTCGCGACCAGGAAGACACCGCAGGCCTCTTCAAGCGTCTCACCTTCGCCGGCGTCAACATCGTCACGCTCGCCGAAGGCGACATCACGCACCTGCACATCGGGTTCAAAGGGACAATGAACGCGCTGTTCCTGAAGAACCTCGCCGACAAGACGCATCGAGGCCTGCGCGGACGCGTCGAGGGCGGTAAATCTGCCGGCGGGCTTTGTTACGGCTACCGCGTGGTGAAATCCCTGACCGTTGGACCGTGACCACTGGTGAGCGAAAGATCGAGCCGACGGAAGCCGCGGTTGTCGAACAGATCTTCCGAGAGTTCGTGGCAGGAATCGCACCGAAAGCGATAGCCAGGCGACTCAATCAGGATGGGATCGCCGGACCCTTCGGAGGAACGTGGAGCCCCAGCACGATTCACGGAAACTCGACACGAGGCACCGGAATCCTGAACAACGAGCTCTACGTCGGGCGCCTGATCTGGAACCGACTGCGCTGCATGAAAAATCCGGATACTGGCAAACGTATTTCGCGGTTGAATCCGAAAGCAGACTGGATCACGAAGGAGATTCCGTCCCTCCGGATAGTGAGCGACGAACTCTGGAGCGCCGCAAAGGACCGTCAGACCGCAACGCGAAGCACGATCACACGCGCCGGCAACATCGGTTTTGCGCGACGCCCCCGGTATCTCTTCTCGGGCCTGTCGAAGTGCGGTGCATGCGGCGCCGGCTTCATCATGGCCGGTCGCAACCGCCTGGCGTGCTTCGGCGCTCGCGAGAAGGGCACCTGCAGCAACGGTCTCACCATCAGGCGCGATGACATTGAAGCGAGAGTCCTCAATGCTCTCCAGGACAAGCTATTGAACCAGCAGCTGTTCGAGGAGTTCTGCGACGAGTTCACGCGTGAGATGAACCGGCTCCGGATGGAGCACCGGGCAGGTCTGTCGGCTGCCGAGCGCGAGATCGAACGCATAGAAGCGCGCCGCAAGAGGCTCGTCGAGTCCATCATGGAGGGTGTTCCCGCTAGCGAGGTGAAGGACGAACTGAGCGCGAACGCCGCTCGGCGTGAGGAGCTGAGGGCCAAGCTCGCCGCTGCCGATGAGCCGCCGCCGTTGTTGCATCCGGAGATGGCGAGGATCTACCGCGCGAAGGTCACACAGCTCGCCAACGCCCTCCAGGAGCCGGAGAGCCGGTCGGAGGCTACCGAAGCCCTGCGCGGCCTCGTGGACGCGATTGTGCTCACTCCAGACCACGCTCGGGAGGCACTTCAGATCGAGTTGCGGGGCAATCTGGCCGCGATGCTGGGGGCGACCGTACAAACGAAGAGGTCGTCGGAATCCGACGACCTCTCCTTGCAAGTATCTTTGGTTGCGGGGGCGCGCAACCCGCTGAATTTGGAGTGCTCCTGGGCTGCGGCGTAGTTCGACCTGAGTTCTGGTAGGTGGCTACTGCTCTCTCCGCCTCGCCGGCTACTCCAATGGACCGCAAATCCATGTTCGCAACTCCGAACATCCAACCACCGATTCGTCGCACCCGTTAGCGCGATGGGACTTGCTGGGCTCGGTTAGGGTAAAAATGAGATCGATCGTCTCAGTTCAGGCCCTTGGTGGTCTCCCGCAGCTGAATCAATGCCACGTTCGCCGCGATTCCTGCCGGATCCACATCGTCGCCATTCGTAAGGACCACGATTGACAACGGAACGTCCAGAAAGCGCATCGAGAAGGACGAGAATCCAAGCAGTCCGCCGCCGTGCCTGATAACGCGCCGATCCTGGAACTCACCGATATGCCAGCCGAATCCGTAAGGAGCCGTCGCGTTGCCGTTAAGGGGCGCTGGCGCCCACATCTGCCGGCGTGATGCCTCGCTCAGGATGGTATTGCCGCCGAGCGCAGCGTCCCATTTCGCCAGATCGAGCACGGTGGAGATGAACGCGCCGCTTGGACGCAGGGCAATCCACTCCGGCGCCGGACCGCCCGCGTTGTCCGTGCCCGCATATCCCGTCGCCATCGTCGACGGCCTTGGCCTGACGTTCGTCGGCGCCGTTGTGTTCATGCCGAGCGGCCCAAACACGCGGGCATGAATGAACTCCGTCCAAGGCCGGCCGGAGACGATGCGAATGATGTCTGCCAGCGCGTAATACCCTGCATTGGAATACTCCCACTTCGAACCGGGCTCGAAACGGAGGGGCAGCGGGTATAGCGCTCGCACGATGTCCGCGTCGCTCGTAGCCTTCATCGGATCGAACGCCGGCGACTCTCGGACCAGCCCCGCCGTATGCGAGAGCAGATGCCGCACGCACATCGGAGCCCAGGACGGCGGAGCATCAGGGAAGAATCTGGAGACCGGATCGTCCACGGTGAGGCGTCCGTCCTGTACTAGCAGCATGATACCGGTAGCGATCAGCTGTTTACTCACCGATCCGATCTTGAAGACTGTTTCCGGCGTCACGGGGATCTTCCGCTCGACGTCGGCGAAGCCATAGCCCGCAGCCTTGACGACCTGGCCGTCCCTCACGACGAGTAGCGCCAGACCCGGAAGATGGAACTCCTTCATCGCCCGGGCGATGTACTCGTCAGTGGAGTCGGCGCGTGCCGCGGCACTCCACGCCAGGACTACGAGCATCACTGCCAATGGCAGTCGCTTCGGCGTCATGAGACCTCAATTTGAACATGGTGCCTTCGCCAGTGTCGACAGCAAATAGCGCGGTGCCCGCTACTTGCTTCCAGTTCACGAACGGTGCAGGCGGCTACAGCAACCAGACCGCAGCCCTGAGGATCTGCTCAGTGCCTCTTGGTAGAGCCTGCGAGTTCGTTGACAATAGAGCAGTCTTCCAAGGAGGCGCGCAAATGCCAGAACTGACGCGCATTACTCGTGACTCCGCCGTAATGGGCGGAAAGCCGTGCATCCGCGGCATGCGCGTCACCGTGGGCACGCTGGTCGGCCTCGTCGCCGCGGGACGCACTCGGGACGAGATTCTCCGCGAGTACCCGTACCTGGAGGCCGAAGACATCGCCGAGGCCTTGTCGTACGCCGCCTGGCGGGCGGAGGAAGTCGAAGTTCAGCTGCGGTGTGCCGGGAGTTCGCAGCTCGCCAGGGCTGGACGGTTGTTCAGGAGTTCACGGATCACGCGATCTCTGGTGCCACGCTGCTTCGGTCCGGTTTCTAGGCGCTGATGTGAGACGCGCTGAACCAGCGGCTCGATGTCGTGCCCGCAGAGGCGCTGGATCGATTCAGCCGGGACCAGGAGGACACCGCTGGACTCTTCAAGCGGCTCACGTTCGCTGGCGTGAACATCGTCACGCTCGCGGAAGGGGACATCACGCATCTGCATCTCGGTCTGAAGGGCACGATGAACGCGCTCTTCCTGAAAGACCTTGCCGACAAGACGAGGCGAGGACTGCGCGGGCGCGTCGAACTCGGGAATCCCAGCACCATCCACGGCAATCCGGCTCGCGGCACCGGAATCCTGAACAACGAGCTGTGCGTCGGACGACTTGTGTGGAATCGTCTTCGCTACGTCCAGGATCCGGATTCGGGCAAGCGCGTCTCGCGACCAAACCCGCCGTCCGACTGGGTGACGACCGCGGTTCCCGAACTGCGAATCGTCGAGGACGAGCTGTGGAACCAGGTGAAGGCGCGGCAGGTCGAGATGCGTCACGTCGCATCGAACGGCGATCCGAAGCGATTCAATGAAGCACGCCGTCCGAAGTATCTCTTCTCCGGTCTGACGAAGTGCGCCGAGTACGGTGGCGGGTACGTGATGTATTGGCGCGATCGCCTCGCGTGCTTCGCCGCCCGATCGCGCGGCACCTGCACGAACCGTCTGACCATCAGCCGCCAGGAGGTCGAGGACCGGGTTCTCGTTGCGCTCCGCGAGAAGCTGATGCACCGGGACCTGTTCGAGGACTTCTGCCGCGAGTACGTACGCGAGCTGAATCGGCGGCGAATGGAGCATCTCGCAGGACTCTCGGGCGCCCGCAGCGAGCTCGCCAGCGTCGAAAGGGATCCGCAAGCTCGTTCAAGCGATCAAGGACGGTGGCTCCGCGCTGTCGATCAAAGACGAGCTCTTAGCTCTCGAGGCCAGAAAAGCAGAACTGCAATTCCGTCTGAATGCCCCGGACATGCCCGAGCTCCTGCACCCGCGCATGTCCGACGTGTATCGCGAGAAAGTTGGGAGCCTCTGCCTGGCGCTGGAGAGCGAAGAGAGCCGCACTGGCGCCGTAGACGCCATTCGTGCGCTGATCGAGACCATCCTGCTCGAGCCCGACGGCGGGAGCTGAAGATCACGCTGAAGGGCGATCTGGCAGGAATGCTGAACGCGGCCAGACCGCCTTCGCACGCGAGTCTGAGTCAGTCGCGTGCTTCGGCGAGTTTCGCCGGAGCCTTTGGCGGAGGCGAAGACAGCAAGAGGTCGCCAGATACGGGCGACCTCTTGCTCCAAATAAAGCTGGTTGCGGGGGCTGGCAACCGTCCAAGAAGGATCGGAGCGGAAGCCGGCCGTGTTTGGCAATGGCCGTCGCGGGGTCCTTGTCAGCCATCTGTCCAAGACATATTCTGAACTGATTGGAAGCGCGCCGATTGGGTTGCCCAGGCTCGCGCGCGGGCGGCGCGTCCCGCGAGCGAGGCTGGACAGCTGCCGGACCGGGTGCGGCGGAGCACCTCTGTCATGAGCCCACGAGGACGAACAACGCCCCTGCAGTACCCGATACGCGTCGTTGCGCGGATGAGCGGCATCAGCATCGACACGCTCCGCGCATGGGAACGACGCTACAGCGCCGTCAGGCCTGCGCGGGACGACCGCGGCCGTCTCTATAGCGATGCCGACGTTGCCCGGCTGCAGAAGCTCGGCGAGCTGGTGAGGCGCGGACACGTCATCGGGACCATCGCAGGGCTCGACGACCGCGAGCTCGGCCGGCTGCTGGCGGGGGAGGACCGTCACAGGAGCTCGCAGACATCACCCGCTGAGACCGCCGATCTGGCGCCGCTGACGAGCGCGCTCGATCGCTACGACCTCGACACGATCGAGGCGGCGCTGAACCGCTACGCCGCGGTGCTCTCGCCGCGCGACCTCGTGTTCGCCGTGATCGTGCCTCTGCTGCAGGACATCGGACGGCGCTGGGAAGCCGGCCGCCTCCGGCCCGCGCAGGAACATCTCGTCTCGTCGATCGTGCGCAGCGTGCTCGGGGGGCTGCTCCGGGCGTCGGCGCGCCCGAATGCCTCGCCCAGGATCATCTTTGCGACCCCGGCCGGCGAACGTCACGAGCTCGGCCTGCTCAGCGCGGCGCTGCTCGCCGCTTCCGCCGGTTACGGCGTCGTGTACCTGGGGCCGGATCTCCCGGCGGCAGAGATCGCAGACGCGGCCGCCACTGGGGGATCGCGGATCGTGATGGTCAGCCTGACGATGCCGGGCGCGGTCACGCGCGCCGAGATCCGCAGGCTGGCGGACCTGCCCCGTGGCACCGAGTTGTGGGTCGGCGGACCCGCAGCCGAGGCCGTCCTGGCGGCTGCCGGCCGCCGGACGCGGCTCGTCCGCGACCTCGCTGACGTCGTGCCCATGCTGTCCGCCCATGCGCATTGACGCGGCGGTCGACCTCCTCCGGCCGATGCGCGTCTCTGCAAGCCGCGCCTGGGTCCTGCCGCACTCGACGGCCTGAACGACTGCGCCAGCCCGACCGTTCCCCCAACCCATCCAGGAACACCAGAAAATCCAGCAAAAGCCCCCCGGGTCGGCCCCCCGGAATAGAAGGCCCGCTCCGCGTGTTCTAGCCGACTGTGTCCATGATTTGTCATGGACAATTGCCGGCCGAGGCATCCGGGCGGTTCGGCCCAGCAGACTGGCACAGTCCCGGCACTCGTGGTGGATCAGATGATGAAGAAGATCTTCGGAACGTGTGGCATCGGCGTCCTGGCACTCGGCGTCACGGCCTGCAGCGACTCCCCGTCTCCCGTGGCACCCACCCCCGCGGCCATTGCGGCCGAGCAGAGCGTGGCCGCGGCCCCGCAGGATGCGAGGCCAAGCCAGGCGAGAGGTGCGAAGCCGGGCAATCTGACCATCGTGGAGATCGTGCTCCAGGATGACGGCGAGTTCGACGTGCTCCAGGCAGCGGTCGTGCGTGCGGGCCTGGTCGATGTCCTGAACGGCAACGGGCAGTTCACGGTCTTCGCGCCAACCGACATGGCATTCGTGACCACTCTGGGCGTGGCTGACGAGGCGGCCGCCATTGCGGCCATCAATGGCCTCCCGCTCGACACGCTGAAGAACATCCTCCTCTACCACGTGACCGAGGGTCGCCGCACCAGCGCTTCGGTGCTGGCTGCGCCGAGCTATCGGATGCTCAACGGGAGCACACTCACGCGTGCGAAGCTCTCGGCGGCGGGCATTGCCGCGACCGACATTTCGGCCTCGAACGGGGTCGTTCACGTGATCAACGCCGTGCTGCTCCCCTGACCCCGATGACTGGCGTTCGGATACGCGAGGGCCGCCTTCGGGCGGTACAGGCGGCCTCTGAGGTGAGGCCGGCGGCTTCGTCCCGCCGGCCCCCCCATCGCGCCCCTGGTCGGGCCGACGGTGGATGAAGAAGTCGCGGACAGCGCCCACGGCGGTCACTCCTGCCAGCGCGCGGATCCGGCGGACGGCCTCGGCGAAGTACGACTGCACCTTCGCCTCGCCGTCGTACGCGCCGGGGAGATCCGGTCAGGAGCCACAGCGACCGTTCGGTCGTGATGCGGCCCGTCGTTTCACCGGACGGAAAGTGGCTCGCGCTGCCGCTGATCGACAACGGAACCTCCAATACCTGGGCCGTGTCGACCGCTGATGGTACCTTCCGGCAGCTCACCGATTTTGGACGTCGTGCCACGTTCATCGCCCGACGCCTGTCGTGGGCGTCCGACAGCCGTGCCATCTTTGCCGCAGTCGGTGAGGGGGAATCAGACGTAGTGCTCCTGGCAGGCGCAGTCGCAGGAGGGGAATCAGCGAGCCCCAGGGCAATGGCAAGAGGGGCTGCCAGGCTCGAGCCGCCGCACGCCACGGCTGCGGGCGACGACTGAAGGCTGCGCTACTTGCGGAGCGTGAAGGTCATCTCGACCACGACGAGCACGGGCACGGCCGCGCCATCCTTCGTGCCGGGCTCGAACCGCCAATTCCTGAGTGCCTTGACCGCCCCGTCGTCCAGGCCGTGCTCCCGGTCGAGAGACTGGGTGACGCGCACC
>DASPFV010000262.1:0-6361 GCA_035620975.1 Vicinamibacterales bacterium | reverse complement strand
CGGCGGCGCCGATGACGGCGCTTCGCATCATGAACGCGCGCCGATCGACGCCCCCCGGTATCTCAGCCGGATCGAGCTCGGGCCCGGAGAGAAGCGACTCCGTGTGGTCGTGCGTATCGGATTTCATAGTGTCCCCTTCCGGGCGTAGCAGTAAGGCCGATAAAGGTGGCTCTCCCGGAGAAGGCAAAGCGTGTTCCCTGCCGCCCGTGGACCTCCCGAACCAGAAACGTCACGATTCAAAGGTCTTCAAGGGGCAAGCGAGTGGCTGCCATCCCCGGCCGCTCCGCCTGGCCTCCAGCGGACCGGAGTTCCTCCGGACTCCCGGGCTCCGGAACTTCGAACCAGGAACCCTGGAACCAGAACCTGGAACCTGGAACCGAACCTGCAACCTTGAACCAGGAACCGAACCCTGAACCAGGAACTCTGAACCCGGAACCGTTCAGAAGCGGTACACCGCGCTGGCGGAGTAGAACCCGAAGCCCGAGCCGACGAAGGTGTCCTCCAGGAACGACCCGGGAAGGAAGCGGGTGACGACGCCCTGGAATTGCAGGTGGCGCGTCGCCTGCCACACGACGAGAACGCCAGGGTTGCTGCCGACATATTTCCCCGTCCCGGCGGCCGGCGGAAAGAGCAGCCGCAGATCCGTGGCGTAGATGCCGTCCGCCTCGGAGGTCCGCCAGTAGCTGGGAGCCTCGAAGCCGATCGTCAGTGTGGGCCGGGGCCAGACGATGAGGGCGGGCGTGAGGTCGGTCAGGTTGGACGGCCCGAGCAGCCCGACGGCGCCTGAATAGGAATTGCCCGGGAACAATGGATTGAACGACTGCAGGCGCGGGTCGGCAGCGTCGTCGTCGCCGGAGGCGATGTCAACGCGCAGGCTGACGCGGGGACGCCAGCCCGTACGCGCGAGCCGGTAGCCCGTCTCGGTGGCGAAGGCCCAGGCGCTGATGTCGGCGTCCCTGAACCTGCCCCACTGGAAGACCCCGTCGTAATTCAGGTCCAGGCGCGCGCCCGCGCCGTTCCACTTGATGCCGAGCGTGTGCCGCCGTTCGGGACCGAGACCCTGCGCGTAGACGGACTCGTCGCGATCGATCCCGAGGTAGTACGCGGCCAGCTCGCCCCGCTGGAGGCGCGGGCTCCGGCGCCCGGCCGCAACGCCCCAGAACAGCTGGCCGCTGTCAGACCGATCGTCGAACGCCCCGGCGCTCAGGTCCACGAGCCGGGCCGCTGCTCCGACGACCGTCCACGTGGGGGCGCGGTAGAAGATTCCTGCGCCATCGAAGCTCCTCTTGACGTTCAGCCCCGGGCTCGCCGAGATCAGCCGGGTGCTCCCGATTGCCAGCTCCTGCCGTCCGACCTTGACGAGGACACGATGGGCCTTCCTGACCGGCTGACGCCACTCGAAGAACAGCTGATGCAGGTCGACGCTGTTGCGATCGGTCGGCCGCGGTGAGGCGAACCGGCCGTTGATGATGCCGCTCTGCAGTTCCGCGAACAGGCGGGCCCGGCGGCCGAAGTGCACGTCCGCGCCGACCAGGTAGCGCTGCAGCAGGTAGTTGTCCACGGCGCCGTCGCGCGTGTCGGTGCTGCGGACGCGAAACCCTTCAGGCCGGTAGCGCACTTCCCCGCTCAGCGTTAGGAACCAGTCCTCCCGGCCGAGCGGCACGTACTTCAGCGGATCCCAGATGTCGATCCTGGGGGCGTCCTTGAGGAAGCTCCAGTCCTCGTCGGCGCGATCGGGCAGGTATGTCCTCGAGAGCTCCTGCTGCGCAGCGCCCGGCGTGGCCGCGAGGAGGACGGCAATGAAGACGGCGATCAGGCAGGACACCGACGGCCTGTCGCACGGCGGTCCGGACAGGCGGCGTGAGCGCATACGAAAGGACTGCAGGCGCCAGAACGCTGCAGTCCCCCCCGGTCGCAGGTCAGGAGAGCTTGCGTGTGACGGTGACCAGCTTGATGGGCTGCTCGGCGTAGTCGTCCACCTGGACGCCGCCTTCCGGCAGCGGCTTCACCCGCGCTGCACCCGTCATCATCCCGTTGCCGAGACCCACGTCGTCGATCTCCATGCGGAGGAGGGCAACCTCGTAGCCCTCGCGCGGCTTGGCATCGGGTGCCGCCCCCCCGAGAAAGAACATCGGCTTTTCGGTCACGAGCACGATCGTGCGGCCCTTCGGGGTCCTGGTCTCGCGCGCGTAGCGGATCGCGAACTGGTTCGGACCGTGCTGGACGTACCCCACATCGGGCGCCTGGCGCAGCGCCTTCAGGAACGCGGGGTACCCGCCGCCCTTGAGCGCACCCTCCACGGCGGTGCGATCGGCGTCCGGGGTGTAGCGCTTGATGACGACCGTGAACGTGGCCGCAGCGGCGCCGGCAGCGCCCGTGACGTTCGCGTTCGCGGTGAACGTCTCCGGTGCTCCCTGCTGCCGGCCTGGCTGTGCCACGGCTGATGTCGCGCCCGTCAGGGTCACGACGCTGAGAACTATCGTTGCCACGCGCACGGAAACCTCCTCGTTGCGATTCTCGGTTGTCGACTACTTGCTTCGCCGCCACCTGCCGACCGAGAGCGGTTTGCCGGCGTCGTCTTTCGTGGTGAGCGTCAGGATGTCCGCAGTGACCTCCCAATAGCGGGGACGGCTCGTGGCGAGCGGCCCGGGAATGAGCGGAGACTGGTCCTTGATGACGTAGGTCAGCGTCCGGTTCTGCATGTCCACCGCGGTGCGGCCATCCGTGGAGATCACGCCGTCGCGGATGTCGATGCCGGAGGCGCGCAGCAGGTCTGACGACGCCTCGTCGGCGCGGATCTCCATGCGCATGTTTCCGAACTCGTCGTAGACGAGCGAACCGGAGCCCTTCAGGGTGATCGGAGCCTTGCCTGGCGGATACATCTCGAACGACTCGAGTGTCCACCGGCCTTCGAGGTATTTGCGCGCGGCCGTCAGCGAACCGGCACCCGTCTCGACCGGGCCACCCTCGACCGGCCTCTGTCGTGGCGCGCCGGCGCATGCCGCCGACAACAGGAGCAGAGCGGCTGCGGACGCAGCGCCGCACGCACGTAGCAGTGTCATGACAGGCTCTCCCGGAATAGCGTGTCGTTAGCGCTGGAACGCGGTCTCACCGGCGCCGTCCTCCGCCGCGCATGCCCCCGCCTCGGTAGCTGCCGGCGCTCCGGGTCGTCGGCGCGCTTCGATAACTCCCGTAGTCACGCGTGCGCTGGGTCCCCTCCCGGCGGGCGGCGGAGTCGCGGTTCAACTGATCGGTCGTGCTCCGATCGACGGTGCTGCGATCACGCGTACCCGCTGTGGCCGCGCTGTCCCGCGGCGTCGGGCGCTCGGAGGGCTGGCGGTCGGTGTTCGACCAGCTCCCGTTGTCGTACTTCTGCCACGTGCCGTCCTCCCGGCGGTAGACGTTGCCGTCGCGGCCCGCGTAGACGTTGCCCCCCTCGCCGACACCCACTGCGCCACCCCCGGCGCCCCTGCGTGTGACCGCGGAGCCCTCGTCGGTCCTGACCGTGCGGGTCGTCGTGCCGGTACGGCGGTTGGTGTAACGGTTGGTCACGGCCCAATCGTCGCCGCGCTGCACCGCTGTCGAGCCCCAGCTTCCGTATACGCTGGAGCCCTGACGGGTCGCGGCGTAGGTGCCGGTGCGCGGGTTGTACGCCTGGGCGACTCCGCGCGCGCCGTACGGGCCCCACGCGGCCGCACCGCGGGCATACGTGCCGGTCCGCGGGTTGTACCGTGCGCCGACACCGGCGCCGCCGTAAGGGCCGTAGGCCACGGCGCTGCGGCCGTAGGCCCCGGTCCACGGGTTGTACCAGGCCGAGTAGCCGTAGGTCGGGAAGTGGGGATAGTAGTAGGGATAGTAGGCGCCATACCCCCAATACGGCGGGTAATACCACCCCGTGCCCCACATCGTGCAGCCCCAGCCGATCATCATCCCGGTGTACCCTGCCGCGGCCGCATAGACGACCCAGTCGTCATCGTCGTCTTCCTCGATCGTGACGTAGGTCACGTGGTGGGCCGGCGAGCTGACTGGAATCTCGTAGATCTGGGACGGCACCGATTCGGCGACCTCCCACGGTCCCGATCCGCTCTTGCCGACGAACCACACGCCCTGGTAGCACATGTAGTACAGCTCGCCCACCTTGAAAACGTCCTTGTCCGTGTTCACCGCACGCTGCACGGTGGTCTTCTCGATCGGCGCGAACTGCGGATCGCCCTGGAAGGCCACGTCGGGTGCTTTCAGCTCCTTCTTGTTCACCCGCGCGGTCTGCGGAATCTGCGCGAGCAGGACGGCTTCGGCCGCCTGATCGGTGCCCGGCACCGATGCCAGCACGCGCGAACGGTCGTGCTCGAGCGGGATCTTCTTGAAGTCCTCCGGCAGGGACGGCGTCGCAAACGTCCAGGGTCCCGTGAAGTCGGGCGCCGAGAACCACCGGCCGGCGACCAGGTAGTAGACCGCACCGGTCTTGCCCAGCCGGAACACGTCGCTCTCGGTGTTGCGCACCCACAGCAGGTTCGTGCCCGGGACCAGGAGGTAGCTCGGTTCGCCGGTGAGCAGGATCAGCTCGCCCGGCTGGAGGCTCACGAACACCTTCGGAGCCGTCTTGAGGGGCTTGCCAGGCAGGGTCGACTTGACCTCCTTCCAGTTTTCCTCGGCCGGCAACTTGGCAAAGCTCTCCGGCAGCTTCCCGGCCGGCGACCACGCGCCCTTCAGGTCAGTCGCCTTCAGCCACGAGTCGTTGTGGCGCAGGTAGTACGTGCTGGTCGGCGTGTGCTGGAAGAGGTCCCAGTTGGTGTTCACGGCGAACTTCAGGTCGTTCTCCTTGATCGGGCTCCAGATCGGCTCGCCGTCGAGGTTCACGATGACCGCGGGTGTCTTGCTGAAGAAGATCGCCGGCGGGTCTGCCTTGATGCCGTCGACGTTCTTCGGCATGATCCGGCTCTTGTCGAGGTTGGCGAGAACGCGATCGAGCGCGATGAGCCGATCGTCGTCGGGAATCGCCTCCTCGATCTGGGCGACGACCTCGCGCACCTGGTCCTTCGGTATCGTCTGGAAGTTCACCTCGGTGATCTTCATCGGCGCGAACCTCACCAGCCGCTCGCTCAGGGACACGCTCGTGTCCGATTCGAGTCTGATCGTGCCCAGGGCCGGTTTGTCGGCTGCCTTGGCGCGGTAGGAGACCGCGGCGTAGCCGACCATGTGCTTCTGCCCCTCCCAGCTGGCGATCTGCGGCTGGTACACGAGAATGCTGCCGCCGCTCTTCGTGTCGTAGATCCGTGGCCATCCGCCATCGACGACTGCCGGCGTGGCCGCCGACGCGGGCGTCGCCGCCGGCTTGGCGGTCGCTGGCTGCGCAGGCGCCGGCGACGCCGGGGGCTTTGCAGCCGGTTGCTGCTGGCGCGCCAGCAGCGCCGACGACGGCGGCACGAGCAGGGTGAAGACCGCCACGGCGGCCACGAGGCGACGCGGGCGTTTCAGTCGGGTGATCACAGCGACTTCCCTTTCTGCGAATGCGTCCCGGCACTGGACGCCGACAGCCACGCGCGGGCCTCCGCTTCCGCGCCGGGCTCGAAGTATTCCACGGGTGCGTCCCGGAGGTCCGCACCGGCGAACATCAGCGCCTCGCTCCGCCACCTCTCGTCGCCGACGATGGCAAGCCGCGCGATGTCGTGTCCGTGCCTGATGTAGAAGCCCAGATCGTTCCAGCCGTCGTCCGGGTTCCAGCCCTCGAAGTCGCGAAGCACGAAGAGCAGCTTCACCGGTCCCACCCGGGCCATCTCGCGAATCAGCACGTCCTGGCAGCGTTCGAGATCGTCCTTGCGCAACTGGCCGGACACCTCGAGCCGATAGACGCTGTCGCCGTCAGACCGCATCTGGATAGACACGCTTTCCACCATCCCCGGTTCATGCAAGCGGGCGCAACCGGGACCCCGGGTGCCGCCCGGCACACGAATCTCCGAACACCCGGACGCTGGGCTGAGAGCAGGGAGTGTACCCGAAGGAGGGTCGGGTCGGCACGTCCGGAAAGCTGGGACCCCGCCCGTCGCTGTGCGCCCCACCCGGCGCAGCGGATCGAGCCACCTCCGTCAGGAGCCTCCGCGTTTCCGGAGTTCCTCCGGAATGCCGGACACGTCGGACGCTCGTACACGGCTGGCGCAAGCCTGCCGGGGGACACGGCAAGCCGGGCTGCACGGACCGTCCCTTGCAGCCGCATTCTGTCCATCGGTGAAAGCGCACCAGGTGTGGGGCGAAGCCACACGCCGGACGAAAGGACAGATCCATGCGAAAGACAGTTGTGGCCACCGCGGTCGCCGTGATGCTGGCGGCGGCAGGAACGCTGGCACAGAAGGTCAGCTACGACTTC